>JBDTXF010000250.1:0-5252 GCA_040006355.1 Nocardioidaceae bacterium
CCGATCGACGTCGGTGGGCCGGTCGAGCACCAGGAACGACCAGCCCTGGGTGAAGCCGGCGCTCGGCGCGCGGACGGCGTTGTCGAGCATCCGGTCGACGATGGCCGGGTCGACCGGCAGATCGGCATAGCTGCGGACCATCCTGCGCCGGCGTACGACGTCCTGGAACTCCATGGGGCGATCATGACTCCCCCACCCCAGGGGCTCTCGGATCCGAGACTGCCGCTCATGGGACCGCGTTGACCCGCGGACCTCGACCCGATGGACTGTGTCGGTGACCTTCGAGCAGATGTGGCGCGACCTCGCCCCGGTCGGACGGTCGGCGGCGAGCGGCGGCTACTTCCGGCAGCCCTTCGCCGCGGCCGAGCGAGAGGCCACCGCGTGGTTCCACGAGCAGGCGGCCGCGCGCGGCCTCGAGGTGGAGAGCGACGGCAACGGCAACCTGGTGGCGTGGTGGCGGGTCGAGGGTGCGCGGCACCCGGCGACGGTGACCGGTTCGCACCTCGACTCCGTGCTCGACGGCGGTGCCTACGACGGCCCGCTCGGCGTCGTGTCGGGGTTCGCGGCCGTCGACCTGATGCGCGAGCGCGGCTTCGAGCCCGTCACCACGATCGGAGTCTCGGCGTTCGTGGAGGAGGAGGGCTCCCGCTTCGGGATCGCCTGCCTGGGCTCGCGTCTGCTCACCGGAGCGACCTCGCCCGAGCAGGCCCGTGAGCTGCGCGACCGGGACGGGGTCTTCCTCGAGGACGCCATGGTGCGGGCCGGCCTCGAACCCGACCTCGGCCCATCGACGCTCCTCGACGGCGTCTCGTGCTTCCTGGAGCTGCACGTCGAGCAGGGCCGGGACCTCGTCCACCGCGACGTCCCCGTGGGGGTGGCCGGCTCCATCTGGCCGCACGGGCGCTATCGCTTCGACTTCCGGGGGCAGGCCAACCACGCCGGCACCACCCGGATGGAGGACCGGCACGACCCGATGCTGACCTATGCCATGACCGTGCTCGCTGCGAACAAGCAGGCCCGGCTGTCCGGACAGCGAGCCACCTTCGGACGCGTGGACGTGCGCCCCAACGGGACCAACGCCGTCCCCTCGCAGGTGACCGCCTGGCTGGACGCCCGTGCCGACTCGACCGAGCACCTCGAGGCGATGCTGGCCGATGTCGAGCGCCTCGCGCACGACCGGGCCGGCCGCGACGGCACCGGGGTCGAGCGGACCACCGAGTCGCAGTCGCCCGAGGTCACGTTCGACCCGGAGCTCGCCGCGCGGCTCTCGTCCCTCGGCGGAGCGCAGGCGTGGCCGGTGATCCCGACCATGGCGGGCCACGACGCCGGTGTGCTCTCAGCGTCCGGGATGCGCAGCGGGATGCTCTTCGTCCGCAACCCGACCGGCGTCTCGCACTCCCCGGACGAGCACGCCGGCACCGCGGACTGCCTGGCCGGCGTCGAGGTGCTGGCCGATGCCCTGCAGGGCATCGCGGGCGGCTTCCTGTCCGACGGTGGCGCCGGGTGACGACGTACTGGCTGGAGCGCGCCTGGGTCGGCGAGGGCCCCACCCTCGACGGCGTCGTGGTGGAGGTCGTCGACGGGGTCTTCACCCGCGTCGCGCCGGGCGCCCCCGTCGGCGCCGAGCGCCTGGCAGGCTTGACGATCCCCGGTCTCGCGAACTGCCACAGCCACGCCTTCCACCGGGCGCTGCGAGGTCGCACCCAGCGGGAGCGCGGGACGTTCTGGACCTGGCGCGAGCAGATGTACGCCGTCGCGTCGCGGCTCACCCCCGACAGCTACTTCGAGCTCGCGCGAGCGGCCTACCGGGAGATGGTGTCGGTCGGCATCACCAGCGTGGGGGAGTTCCACTACCTCCACCACGGCCCGGACGGCACGGCGTACGACGACCCCAACGCGATGTCGCACGCCCTGGTGGCGGCGGCCGGCGAGGCAGGCATCCGGATCGCCCTGCTCGACGCCTGCTACCTCGCCTCGGGGATCGGCGCGGAGCCCGACGGCGTGCAGGTGCGGTTCAGCGACGGCGACGCGGACGCCTGGGCAGCCAGGGTGGAGGCGTTCGACGGACAGGTGGGTGCCGCCGTCCACTCGGTGCGGGCCGTCCCGCGCGACCAGCTCGGGACCGTCGCCGCCTGGGCGGAGCAGCACGACGCGCCGCTGCACGTGCACCTGTCCGAGCAGGTCGCGGAGAACGACGCGTGCGTCGCCGCCTACGGCGCGACGCCGACCGAGGTCCTCGGAGCGGCCGGTGTCCTCGGACCACGCACCAGCGCGGTGCACGCCACCCACCTCACCGACCAGGACGTCACGCTCCTCGGCGGCTCCGCCACCGCCGCCTGCTTCTGCCCGACCACCGAGCGCGACCTCGGCGACGGGATCGGCCCGTCGCGCCGGCTGCACGACGCCGGATCGCCGCTGACCGTCGGCTCCGACAGCCACGCCGTGGTCGACCTCTTCGAGGAGATGCGCGCGGTCGAGCTCGACGAGCGGCTCGCCACCCAGCAGCGCGGCCACTGGTCGGCCGACGAGCTCCTGGCCGCCGCGACCCACGGCGGCCACCGGTCCCTCGGCTTCGAGCGCACGGGCCGGATCGCGGTCGGCGCACCTGCCGACCTGGTCACCCTCGACACCACCGGCGTCCGCACCGCCGGCACGGGCGCGGATCAGGCAACCGCCGTCTTCGCGGCCTCCGGTGCCGACGTCGTCCGGGTGCTGCGAGACGGTGTCCTGGTCGCCACCGCGGACGACCGCCGCGAGATCGGCGCCGAGCTGGACCGGGTCGTCCGGCGGATCTGGGAGGACTGAGATGGCCGCAGGCACGTTGCTGCTCACCGGGATCGGCGAGCTCTCCACCCAGGACCCGGCCGTCGGCGTTCTGCACGACGCCGCCCTGGTCGTCGAGGGCGGCCGGGTCGCCTGGACCGGCCCTGCGCGGCGCGCCCCGGCCGCCGACACCGCCTACGACGTGGGCGGGGGCGCCGTGGTCCCCGGTTTCGTCGACTCGCACAGCCACCTGGTGTTCGCCGGGGACCGGGCCGAGGAGTTCGCCGCCCGGATGACCGGGACGCCGTACGCCGCGGGCGGCATCCGCACCACCGTTGCCGCCACCCGCGCCGCGACCGACGAGCAGCTGGCCGCCAACCTGGTCCGCCTGGTCACCGAGATGCGCCGCCAGGGCACCACCACCGTGGAGGTCAAGAGCGGCTACGGCCTGACCGTGCACGACGAGCAGCGCAGCCTGGCGCTGGCGCGGCGGGTCACCGAGGAGACCACGTTCCTCGGCGCCCACGTGGTGCCTCCCGAGCACGCCGAGGACCCCGCGGCGTACGTCGCGCTGGTGACGGGCCCGATGCTGGACGCCTGCGCGCCGCACGCCCGGTGGATCGACGTGTTCTGTGAGCGCGGTGCCTTCGACGAGGACCAGGCCAGGGAGATCCTCCGGGCGGGGCGGGCGAAGGGCCTCGACGGGCGGCTGCACGCCAACCAGATCGGGCCAGGGCCGGGGGTGCGGCTCGCCTGCGAGCTGGGGCTGGCCGCGGTGGACCACTGCACCTACCTGTCGGACGAGGACGTCAGCGCGCTGGCGTCCTCGGGGACCACCGCGACCCTGCTGCCGGGGGTGGAGTTCTCGACCCGGTCGCCCTACCCGGACGCGCGTCGGCTCCTCGACGCCGGCGTGCACGTGGCGATCGCCAGCGACTGCAACCCGGGCTCCTGCTACACCTCCTCGATGCCGCTGTGCATCGCACTGGCGGTGCGGGAGATGGGGATGTCGCCCGCGGAGGCGCTCGCCGCCGCGACGACGGGTGGCGCCCGTGCCCTGCGCCGCGACGACGTCGGCCATCTCGGCGTGGGGGCCTCGGCGGACCTCGCCGTCCTCGACGCCCCGTCCTACGTCCACCTCGCCTACCGGCCGGGTGTGCCGCTGGTCCGCGAGACGTTCGTCCGGGGACGCCCCGCCACCACCTGACCCCGCCAGGTGCTGGGCGACGGGCCTACTGTGTGGAACACGTTCTGCTCTGGAGGTGTCCATGTCCGCGACGGACGAGCGGTTCGCGAAGATGCAGCCTTGGGGCTCGGGGAGGTGGGAGCGGCGGGACATGGACGCCCTGCCGCCCGGCCCGCGGTGGCCGGCCCTGCTGCAGACCGTGGCGCTGGTGCGCTTCCGTCACCAGTTCGTGCCCGCGATGTTCCGCCGCTACGGCGACGTCTTCACGGTGCGGATCATGCCGAACGGGCAGCCGCTGGTGCTGTTCACCCGGCCCGAGCACGCCAGGGAGATCTTCGCCGGCGACCCGGAGGTGTTCCACGCCGGCAAGGGCAACGCGATCCTGGGCCCGATCATGGGCGAGCACTCGCTGCTGCTCCAGGACGGCGGCGAGCACAGGCGGGCGCGCAAGCTGCTGATGTCCGCGTTCAACGGGGCGGCGCTACGCCGCTACGAGTCCCTGGTCAGCCGCCTCGCCCGCGAGGAGGTCGCGCGCTGGACGCCCGGTGTGCCGTTCCGCTCGCTGGACCGGATGAACGCGCTCACCCTCGAGGTGATCCTGCGGGTCGTCTTCGGCGTGACCGACGAGTCCCGGCTGGCCCGGCTCCGGCCGCTGGTGAACCGAACCGTCGAGATCAGCCCGGTGGTGCTGCTCGGCTGGGGCTACCCCTTCCTGCAGCGGTTCGGCCCGTGGCGGGCCACCGTCGAGAACCAGCGCGCCCTCGACCGGGAGATGTACGCCGAGATCGCCGCCCGGCGCACCGCGCCCGACCTCGCGGAGCGCACCGACGTGCTCTCCGAGCTGCTGCGCGTCGAGGGGGACGAGGGGCTGTCCGACGCCGAGCTCCGCGACCAGCTCGTCACGCTGCTGCTCGCCGGTCACGAGACCACCGCCACCGCGCTGTCCTGGGCGCTCTACGAGCTCGGTCGTCACCCGGAGCTGATGACCCGTGCGCGCACGGCCGCCAGGGACGACGACACCGACTTCCTCGAGGCGGTCATGAAGGAGTCGATGCGGCTGCACCCGGTGATCCCGATGGTGGTGCGGCACCTGATGAGGCCGGCGACCATCGGTGGGTTCGACCTTCCGCGCGGCACCAACATCGGGCCGTCGATCCTGATCGGTCACGCCCGCGAGGACAGTCACCGCGGCGCGTCGTCGTTCCGGCCCGAACGCTTCCTCGAGGGGGAGGTCGCGACGAACACCTGGATCCCGTTCGGCGGCGGCGTCCGCCGTTGCCTCGGCGCCGGCTTCTCCTTGATG
>JBDTXF010000251.1:0-5244 GCA_040006355.1 Nocardioidaceae bacterium
GGTGCCTACATGGCCCGCGACGATGAGTCCTCGCTGCCGAGCTGGCTGGCGTTGCCGGGCGGCAAGAACATCGGGCTGGGGCGTCATTGGCACGGCTTGGCAACGGTGCTGTGGGTGACCAACGGCCTGGTGTACGTCGCGCTCCTGTTCTTCACCGGCGAGTGGCGACGCATCGTGCCGACCTCTTGGGACGTGGTTCCCTCGGCGTGGGAGTCGTTCAAGGTCTACGCCGGGTTCGGCGTCCCCGGGATCGAGAACTTCACCCCCTACGACTCGCTGCAGCAGCTGATGTACTTCACCGTGGTCTTCATCGCCGCTCCACTCATGATGGCCACGGGCCCGGCCATGTCTCCTGCCGTGATCGGTCGGTACCCCTGGTACGCGAAGATGTTCGGTGGCAGGCAGGCGGCCCGCTCGCTGCACTTCCTCGGCATGGCCTTCCTGACGTTCTTCACGGTCATGCACATCGCGCTGGTGTTCGTGGTGCATCCGGACCACAATCTGCCGCAGATGATGCTGGGGGTCGATGACCCGGCCCGGTTCGCCCAGGCTCTGACGGTCTGTCTGATCGGCATCGCGACCGTTGTCGCTGCCTGGTTGGCGATGAGCTATCTGAGCCTGGTCGATGTGCGCAAGACCCAGAGGTTCCTGTTCGCGCTGTTGGAGCCGATCCGGTCGGTCACGGTGAATCGAATGGTCTCGCGGACCCGCCGGGCCGCCACCTATACCGAGAAGGACATCTCGCCCTACCACTGGAGCAACGGCCGCCACCCCACCCCTGAGGAGTCCCCGGAGTGGACCGCCCTGGCGCGGGACGGCTTCCAGGACTATGTGATGGAGATTGGCGGACTGAGCTCCCACCCGGTCCAGGTGAGACTGGATGAGATCAAGGCCCTGCCTCAGCAGGAGCAGATCGCGATGCACACCTGCATGCAGGGCTGGACAGGCATCGCCAAGTGGACTGGCCCCAAAGTGATGGACGTGATGGCGTTGGCCGGGGAGCGTGACCCACACGCGCGGTACCTCATGGTCACCTCCTTCGGTCTCGCACAGAAGATGCACGGCGGACGCGCCTTGGAGCCCTACTACTCCTGCATCCCGCTAGCGGACTGCCTCGAAGACGAGTCCATCTTCGCCTGGTCGATGAACGATCAACCGCTTCCTCTGACCTTCGGTGCGCCACTACGCCTGCGCGTCGAGTCCATCCATGGCTACAAGATGGTCAAGTACATCCACTCAGTGAGCTGGATCAAGGACTATCGGACAGTGGGAGACGGGATGGGCGGCACCCGCGAGGACTCGGGCTACCAGGCCATCAACGCCCGCATCTGAGATCGCAGAGGTGCTTCACTCTGCCCGCCCGCCGGCTGAGGACTGACACCCTTCTGCCGGCGGCGGATTCTGCTTGTCCTCGCAGCACCTCGATGAGACGGCTCGCCTAGTCCCTGATCAGGTCCTCTCCCCGGTGGGCCCGGTGCCAGGCGAGGATCGCCTCGTCCCAGTCGTTGCCTGAGAGGGCCGTGAGGGCGGCCGGGAAGAGCCCGTCCTCCTCCTTGCTGATGTGCTCGAGCAGGTCCCCGACCTCGCGCCGGAGCCGCTGCTGGTGTTCGGGATCGCCCACATCCACGGTCGTGAGAAACCGGGCGAGGTCTCGATGTTCCTGCACGAGCGGATCGATGTAGTCGGCGAACTCCTGCTCGCGGTGCATCACTGCGAACAGTCCGTTCTCCTCCCCCTCCCAGTGCGTGGCGAGGCCCACTGCCATGTCTGTGACACAACGGCGGGCCTTGTCCAGGTCCCCCACCTCGATGGCACGAACAGCGTCGTCACCGAGGTTGGTGACCCGCTCGTGCTCGGCGATGTAGTCACGGATCAGGGGGATCTGGCGGCACCCGCAGTAGTGGCACACGCTCAGCGACGCATCGCGGTCGTGAGCAGGACGGCCGAGTCCTCCTCGGCCTCCAGGGTGTGTCGTGAGTCGGGCACGATGATCAGGTGGCCGGCAGCACCCCGCCACGAGGTCTCCCCCGCGACGAGCCGCACGCGGCCGTGCAGGACGTGAACGGTCGCCTCGCCCGGGTTCTCATGCTCGTCCAGGCTCTGGCCGGCAGCCAGGGCGATCAGCGTCTGGCGCAGGGTGTGCTCGTGGCCACCGAACACGGTGTGCGCGCTGCGACCGCTGGAGGCGGTCCGGGCCATCTCGAGGTGTTCGCGGATCAACGCGGTCAAGGAGATGTTCTCCATCAGGACCTTCTTTCGGCAGGTGGTGCGTGGCTACTTGTCGAGGCGTTCCCAGCTACAGCGCGAACAGGGCATGGCGACCAGCTGTGAGACCTGCCACTGGCTGGGAGCACCCAGAGGCCGTTCTCACCGAACACCGGTCCGAGCGGATGCGCAGCGCCCACACCCAGATCGACGGCGAACCCGGACGTGGCCAGGTCGATCATCGGTCCCGGGGATCCGCCTGACATCGTCAATCCTGACGTCGCCTAGGTCTGGGGCAACCTGTCCCTGCACTGTGCCACAGTCCACCGGCCGGGTCGGCCCGGCAGGTGAATCTGGCCATCCCGCTGACCATGACCAGGCGAAGTGTCGGCACGGGTGGCGCCTGCCAACGACCTCCCAGCCCGAGAGACCCCACGGATCGGTCGCCCTAGGCAAGCCGCCAGCCGTCGCTGTCGTACTCGAGGCCGACACGCCCTCCGCACGGCAAAACCTTGCTGCGTGCCGGCGCAGGCGGGAGTCCGACCAGGTGCGGCACGGTCGCCAGGATCGCGCGCCCGTGGCTCACCACCAAGGCCGCCTCACCCCTGTGCTGGTCAGCGACCTCCATCAGGATGGTGCCCATCCGGAGGATCACATCCCCGATCCGCTCGCCGCCGTCGATGGCCGCCTCGTCGCCCGGGGAGCCGGGCAGGCCGCCCACGCCGCACTCACGCAGGCCCTCGCGCACCAGGACTTCCAGTCCGAGGATCCCAGCCACGATCTCAGCGGTCTGCACGGCAGAATGCATCGGGCTGCACCACACTCGAGCAACCCGTTCGGAGTGCAGTGACCGCGCGAGCGTCAACGCCTGCTCACGACCGGCGGCACTCAAACCGCCTCCAGCATCGGGGGTAAGGTACGTCTCAGGGTCCGCCTCCCCATGCCGCGCCAGGAACACACGCGCCGGGCACTGCAAGTCACTCACATACCCACGCTACGACTCCCAGCCCACTGCTTCCGAGACGGGCAGACGCATGCCGTCTCGCTGCGTGATCGAGCCCGTCACCTGATCGTGTCGAAGCAGACCGCTCTGCTGCTCCCAGGAGCCGTCGCCCGACTGCTGCGAGAAGAGCTCGCCGAAGGCATTGGGGACTCGCCTAGCGCGGCGTGGATGTTGCTTGATCGCGTGTCCGCATGTGTGCCAGACCGATCTTGGTCGCGGCAGCGCATCCGGACTCCTTTCGTCCTGAACCAGGCCTATCTTGTCTGCAGAACGCGACCCCTTCACACCAGACGGAGCGAAAGACATGACTGATCCCAGGGACACGTTGTCCCCGACACAGGTCCGCGACGCCGGTCTCGTGGACTGGCGGCAGATCCTTGGACGCCTCAAGGTTCGGTTCCACACCGGCGACTTCCGAACGGGCCTCGCGCTGGTCGACAAGATCGGTGCCGCCGCCGAGTCCGCCAACCACCACCCCGACATTCAACTCACGTACTCCGAGGTGATTGTCACGCTCACCAGCCACGACGTCCGCGGTATCACCAGCCGAGACCTCGACCTCGCGCGTCACATCAGCAGCCACGCGGCTCAGCTCGGCGTCAGCTCCGATGCCACCGGTCTCACCCAGCTGGAGCTCGGACTCGATACCGCACTCGGGCCACAGCTCGCACCGTTCTACGCAGCCCTGCTCGGCGGTGAGGTGGAGGACGGCGAGCCAGTCGATCCCAGTGGCCAAGTGCCTGCGGTGTGGTGGCAGGAACCGGACGGCGACGAGAGGTGGGCGCTACCGGAGCAGCCGTTCACACAACGCTGGCACTTCGATGTGTGGGTAGCCCACGACGAGGGAGAACGACGACTGCAGGCAGTCTTGGACGCCGGACGGCGCCTCGTCAGCGACCGCGCGGCGCCGGCGTACTGGGTCGTCGAGGACGCCGACGGCAACCGCTCCTGCATATGCACACCCACCGGCCGCTGAGCCGCACGCGACCCCGAGAGGCAGGCCACGGCGGTGAGGGGCTGGTCTACCGAGTCCCAGAGGTTCGCCGAGCACCTCAGTGTCAGCCGATCGCAGGTCTGGGGACGCTGGCTGTCCGGTGACCTGCGATCGCTCCACGTCTCCTGGAGCGTCGCCGACCCGGGCCGGAGGTGCCGCGGCAGATCGGTCTCCCGCGCCGGCCGCTAGGGTGGCCGCGTGGGCGAACCGACGCGGTGGATGACGGCGCACGATGCCGGCCATTCGCAGCGCTACATCGAGCGCTTCCGCCAGATGGCGGCTGGGGGAGCCGACCTCGCCGGTGAGGCACGGTTGGTGGACGCGATGCTCGGGCGGCGGTCGCGGGTGCTGGACGCGGGATGCGGTCCCGGCCGCGTCGGCGCCGAGCTGGCCGCCCAGGGGCATCGCGTGGTCGGCGTGGACGCTGATCGAGAGCTGATCGAAGCGGCCCGGGCGGACCACCCCGGCCCACAGTGGTTCGTCGCCGATCTGGTCGAGCTGGATCTCGCCGCCGCCGGAGAGCTCGAGCCCTTCGACGCAGCGGTCATCGCCGGCAACGTCTTGCCCTACCTCGCGCAGGGAACCGAGCAGGCCGTCCTCACCCGGGTCGCGGCGCATCTGGGTGAGGACGCATTCGTCGTCGTGGGTTTCGGTCTCGATCGCGGCTATCGACTCCAAGACTTCGACGCCGATGCCGCTGGCGCCGGGCTGAGGCTTGAGCACCGCTTCGCCACGTGGGATCTGCGTCCGTGGCGAGATGACGCACCGTTCGCAGTCACCGTGCTGCGTCAACCGTCAGCCCGCTGACATCGGAGCGCTCGTGATCGCCACGACGGCGATCTTGGCCGTCTCCTGAGCAATGTAGAGATGATGGCCACCTGCTCATGTGGGGTGAGTACCCGTGTGAGCCGCATCGCATTTTATACTTGAAAATCATACTTTATGCCATTGTCAGTCGTGACCACTATCCATACTGGCCCTGGCGGCCCCCTCGAGTCGAGGCCGAGCGGGTCCGCAGTGCTTCCTCGGGCGACGAGCGCGG
>JBDTXF010000252.1:0-5239 GCA_040006355.1 Nocardioidaceae bacterium
ACCACCGCGCGCGGGCGCTCGCCGAGCTCCGTCAGGCGAAGCTCCTCTACTCCCGCGCGGACACCCTGAGCCCCCCGCACCCGCTCGTCACGGCACTTCCCCACGACTTCTACCCCGAGGACACGTGGCGCGACGACATGGAGCTCGGTGCCGCGGAGATCGCCCTGGCGCAGCAGGGTCTGCGTCTGGTCAGCCGCTCCTTCGTGAAGGCCGCGGCGCACTGGGCCGAGAGCTACCTCGAGCACGAGACGGGTGACACGCTCAACCTCTACGACACCAGCGCACTCGCGCACGCGGCGCTGGCGCACGCCATGAAGGGGAACGGCGACCTGGTCGTGTCCCGGGCCGACCTCGTGCGCGACCTCCGCGCCCAGATCCGTCGAGGTGTGGCGCACGCCGCGAGCGACTCGTTCGCGGCCGGTGTCGCCTACGACGGCTTCGACGTCAACTCGCACACCTTCGGCCTGATCGCGACCGTTGCGCTCTATGACCAGCTCACCCACTCCGGTCACTACCAAGGTTTCGCGACCGCGCAACGCACCTGGCTCCTCGGCGGCGACCCGTGGGGTGTCGGCGCGATGGTCGGTGTCGGCACGCGCTTCCCCCGCTGCATGCAGCACCAGGTCGCCAACCTGTCGGGTGGCACACGCGGCACCGCACCGCTGGACGTCGGCGCGGTCGTCAACGGTCCCAACGGCGCCGACAACTTCGAGGGCGGTCTCGGAGGCTTCCAGGACGGCATGGTGCACTGCACGGCCGGCTCCTCGACGCTGCCGCGCTTCGACGCCAGGAACAGCCGGTACGTCGACGACGTCCGTTCCTGGCAGACCGACGAGCCGGCGCTCGACATGACAGGTGCCGCCATCATCGCTGCAGCGACCCAGCTCCACCTGCACCCGGACGCGAAGCTCAGCCCGTGAGGCCGGGCACACCGCGGCTGCTGCGCGGCATCAACGACCGCGCCGCACTCGATCTGCTCCTGGAGCACGGGCGGCTGTCCCGCACCCGGCTCGGCGAGCTGACCAGCCTGTCCAAGCCGACGGCGTCCCAGCTCCTGGCTCGACTGGAGCGCGCCGGCCTGGTCGTCGCGACGGGTGTCAGCGAGGGCGGTCCCGGCCGCGGAGCACAGCTCTACGAGATCAACCCCGCCAGCGCCTACGTCGCCGCGCTCGACGTCACGCCGACGCGCATCCTCGGGACTGTCGCCGACATCACCGGCCGGGTCATCGGGCAGTCCGCGATACGCACCCGGCGCGGCGCCGGGGTCACGGCCGTGCAGCAGGTCCTCGACGCCCTCGAGGCTGCTCTGTGCGAGCCCGGGCTCGACAGCACGCACCTGCACCGCGTGGTGATCGGCACCCCGGGGGCCTTCGACCCGACCACAGGTCGGCTGCGCTATGCCCGTCACCTGCCCGGCTGGCACGCCCCCGACCTGCTCGTCCGGCTGGCCGAGGCGGTCGGCGTGCCTGTCGAGGTCGAGAACGACGTGAACCTCGCCGCGGTCGCAGAGCGCGAGACCGGACGTGCTGTGGGCGTCGACGACTTCGTGCTCCTGTGGGCGGACGAGGGGCTCGGCGCAGCCATCGTCATCGACGGTCGCCTGCACGCCGGCGCGACGGGCGGCGCGGGCGAGGTCGGCTTCCTGCCGCTGCCAGGGACGCCCCTGGTCCGCAACGTCGGGCGCAGCAACGCCGGTGGGTTCCAGGAGCTGGCCGGCGGCAGGCAGGTGCTGGCGCTGGCTCGGTCCCTGGGCCTGCGTGCGGGCTCACCACAGGCCGCGGTCGCCCATGCACTGGTGACCCCGGGGCCGGGCGACCGGTTGCTCCAGCAGCTCGGCGAGCGCCTGGCGCTCGGGCTCGCATCGATGGTCGCGGTGCTGGACCCCGCGCTCGTCGTGCTGGCCGGCGGCGTCCTGCGAGCAGGCGGCGAGAGGCTCGCGGACGTCGTGCGGGCGGAGCTGGCCGACCTGTCGGTGCCGCGCCCTGGTGTGGAGATCTCGGCCGTCCCGGGGGACCCCGTCCTGACCGGCGCGCTGCACACAGCGCTCGCCGCCACCCGTGAGCACGTCTTCGACACCCTGCAGAGCCCGACCACCCTCTCGGTCACCACCTGACCGCCACCCCGTAGGAGCTCCCATGTCCCGATCACGACACCGCCGCCTCCTGGCGGCTGCGACCACCGTCGCGCTGACGCTGACCGCGGCGGCCTGCACGGGGTCGAGCGGCGGCGGGGCGGTCGACGACCCGAACGCCAAGGTGACCGTCACCTTCTGGCACGGCTGGAGCGCGCCGAACGAGGTCAAGGCCATCAGGGACAACATCGTCGCCTTCGAGACCAAGCACCCGAACATCCGCGTAAAGGCGGTGGGCAACATCACCGACGACAAGATCAACCAGGCGCTTCGGGCCGGCGGACCGAAGGCGCCCGACGTGGTGTCGTCGTTCACCACCGACAACGTCGGCGAGTTCTGCACCTCGCACGCGCTGGTGGACCTCACGCCGTTCCTCAAGAAGTCCGGCATCGACCCGGCCGCGACGTTCCCCCAGGCGCAGCTCGACTACACCCGGTTCGACGGCAACCAGTGCACGCTGCCGCTGCTCAGCGATGCCTACGGTCTCTACTACAACAAGGCGATGTTCGCCAAGGCCGGCATCAGCTCGCCGCCGAAGACGCTCTCGGAGTTCGACGCCGACGCGGTCAAGCTGACCACGAGCACCGGCGGCTCCTACTCCCAGCTCGGGTTCATGCCGGACTACCACGGCTACGAGTCGACGATCAGCCACTTCGCGGCGCAGTTCGACCCGACATACTTCTCCGGCAGCGGAACCTCTGAGGTCGCCACCGACCCGGGCCTGAAGAAGGCCTACCAGTGGCAGAAGAAGCTCGTGGACGCGCTCGGCGGCTACCGCAGGCTCGAGAACTACCGAACGACCTTCGGCGACGAGTTCAGCGCGAAGAACCCGTTCATGACCGGTCAGGTCGCGATGTCGATCGACGGTGAGTGGCGCGGCGGGATGATCGACGACGCGAAGACGGGCCTGGACTACGGGACTGCGCCGTTCCCGGTGCCCGACGACCTCGCAGCCGACTACGGCAAGGGCTACACCAGCGGCACGATCGTCGGCGTCGCAAGCACCAGCCGGAAGCAGAATGCTGCCTGGGAGCTCGTGAAGTTCCTGACCACCGACACCGATGCCGTCGTCAGCTTCGCCAACGCCATCCACAACGTGCCCTCAACCACTTCGGCGCTGGCCTCCGACAAGGTCGACAAGAGCCCGAGCTTCCAGGCGTTCTTGAAGATCGCCCAGAACCCGCACAGCAACACCACGCCGTCCAGCCCGAACGGCGGTGCCTACCAGCTGACCCTGCAGAACGTCGGCTACGCCTACGAGTCCGGCAGGAACAACGACCTGCAGGGCGCGCTCGACAAGGCAGCCAAGCAGATCGACACCGACGTCGCCCAGGCCAAGTGACCCCTCACGTGACGCATGCGATCGCGAGCGCGACTGCTCGACCCACGGGCCGGCCGACGACCCGCGGGGCACGCCGTCGGCGGGAGCGGCTGCGCAACCTCGCCTTCCTGTCGCCGTGGCTGGCAGGCACGGGACTGTTCTTCCTCTACCCGCTCGCGGCGACGGCGTACTTCTCCTTCACTCGCTACGACGGCTTCACCGCGCCGCGGTGGACGGGTCTGCGGAACTGGACGTTCGTGTTCCGGGACTACCCGTTCTTCTGGCCGGCGATGCGCAACACCTTGTGGCTGGTCGTCGTCATCGTCATCCTGCGGGTGCTGTTCGGGCTCGCGATCGGCATGCTCGTGGTCAGGTTGAAGCGAGGAGGCGGCCTCTTCCGGACGCTCTACTACGCGCCCTACCTGGCCCCGCCCGTCGCAGGGACGATCGCCTTCGTCTTCCTGCTCAACCCGGGAACAGGCCCCGTCGACGTGGTGCTGGGCCACCTCGGGCTGCCCCAGCCGGGATGGTTCAACGACCCCAGCTGGGCCAAGCCAGGGCTGGCGCTGCTGGCGCTGTGGGGAGTGGGAGACCTGATGGTCATCTTCATGGCCTCGCTGCTCGACGTACCTCGCGAGCAGTACGAGGCCGCCCAGCTCGACGGCGCCGGGGCGATCGGCCGGTTCCGCTACGTCACGCTTCCCCACCTCCGGCCGATCCTGGTCTTCGCCGCCGTGACCGGCGTGATCGCGACGATGCAGTACTACACCCAGCCGCTGGTCGCGGGCCAGGTCGCCAGCGGGCAGATAGGTGGCTCGGGGGTGCAGACCGAGCCCGGCTACCCCGACGGATCGACGCTCACCCTGCCGCAGCTGGTCTACAACCTCGGCTTCCAGCGCTTCGCCGCCGGTGCGGCGTGCGTCGTCGCGATGGTGCTCTTCGTGCTCTGCATGGCGTTCGCCGCGGTCCTGCTGCGTCGCGGCACGGGACTGCTGGGGGAGGACTGACATGGCGAACCCGGACGCGGCCGCGCTTGCGACGTACCGCCGACGTGTGATGCTCGAATGGGTGGCGGTGCACGCCCTGGCGATCGCCGCGGCGCTGTTCTTCGTGCTGCCCTTCGTGTTCGTGATCCTGACCGCGGTGATGAGCGACCAGCAGACGCTCACCCGCAACCTGTGGCCGGACACCTGGCAGTGGCGCAACTTCATCGACGTCTGGCACACGGCGGGCTTCTCGACGTGGTGGCGCAACACGATCGTCTACGCGACGCTCGGGACGCTGCTGACGCTGGTGTCCAGCATCCCGGTGGCCTACGCGCTCGCCCACTTCCGGTTCCGCGGCCGCAACCTCGCGATGATGGTGGTCGTGGCCACGATGATGCTGCCCCCGCAGGTGGTGATCGTGCCGATGTACCTGTTCTGGGCCAAGCAGCTCCACCTGTCGGGCACGCTGTGGCCGCTCATCATCCCGCTGGCCTTCGGCGACGCCTTCTCGATCTTCCTGCTGCGGCAGTTCCTCCTCACGGTGCCCAAGGAGTACGTCGAAGCCGCGAAGGTCGATGGCTGCGGCGACCTGCGGGCGATGCTGCGGGTCGTGCTGCCGATGTCGCGGCCCGCGATCGCGGCCGTCGCGCTGTTCCAGTTCTTCTACCTCTGGAACGACTACTTCGGTCCGCAGATCTACACCAGCGAGAACCCCGCGGCGTGGACCCTCAGCTACGGGCTGGGGTCGTTCAAGAGTGCGCACCACACGAACTGGAACCTGACCATGGCTGCGACCCTGCT
>JBDTXF010000253.1:0-5204 GCA_040006355.1 Nocardioidaceae bacterium
GCGAGCGTCGGCTCCGCGACTCCGCGGGTGACCCAGTCCTCCACCCGGCGGCGGATGCCGTCACCGCGCAGCCGCTCTCCTCGGTAGGGCAGGGACAGCTCGGCCTCGCGCTCCCCGGTCCCGGTGATCTCGGTGGCCTCGAGAGCCGGCCCGCCCCGAGGTGGCCAGTCCCGCAGCGAGCACTCGCCCGCGTCGCTGGTCACCCTCATCCGGTCGTGCAGCGCCGCCAGTCCCCCGCCTGCGACGGCCAGCGCGTCGGCTCGGGACCCCAGCCCGGCCTCGAGCGCACGACGGAAGTGCCCGACGTACGCCGACCGCCAGCCCGTCTCCTGCTCGGCCGCTCGAGCCCCCACCGGGTCGACGGACCGGAGCGCCTCGGCCACGACCCCCCGGCCGAGGGCGGTGGTGCTCCTGCGCCCGTCCGGGGTCTGGGGGAAGACCACACCGTGCTGGTTCGCTTGCGCCATCAGGCCATCCTGCCGGACGGACTAGTATCCCTCCGTGGTGGCTTCGCATCTCCACTTCGTCGACGTCGTCGTGGCCGACCGCGACCTGGTGGTGACCAGGGGGGATGACCACGCGTGCCGGCTGGAGCCGCGAGCTTCTGATCTCGCGTGGTACTGCGACCTCGATGACGGCACGCCGACCGACAGCGAACGCGACCCGGCCTCGTTCGTCCGGTGGGTGTGTCCGGCGATGCGGGGCGGACAGCCGGGGGACGGGACGGCGGTCCCGCTCCTGGACGTGCGCCGGCCGGGTCCCCACTCCGACCTCGGTCGGCTGCTGCAGGGTTTCGGGCGCCTGGCCGGTCGCGCATCGGGTCGCACGCCCGGGGGCGACGGACGGTTCGTCTACACCGATCCCGCTGGGATCCTTGACGTCGCCCTGCGCCGTCGCATCGAGAGCTGGCCGTCGGCCGAGCACGGCGACGGTGTGGTGCGGCCTGCCGAGCTGTGGTCGATCAAGGTCACTGGCGAAGGGCTCGTCGTGGAGTCGGTGTCGTGGTGGGACAGTGCGCCGGCCCTCGATCACCAGATCGGGCTGGCCGTCGACATCGCGCGTCGACTGACAGATCCGCAGTAGTCCACGACGCAGCAACGCCCTGGTCAACGCCAGCACCGCTGTGCACGCGCACCACGGCAACGCCGCCAACGGACCCGGCTACACGTTCCTCGCCACCGCCCGGTCTGTCGAAGCCGCCGGCGGGCCGAAGAGCTACCTCGGCCGCGACATGGTCGCGGCCCACGACGGGCTGTCCGTGGACAGGCCGGCTTCGACGCGGTGGCCATGGGTGCCGCACCGGAACTATGACGTGACTGGTTCGGATCTACCCCGGCATGGGCTACCGAGTTCCCGAGACGATGGTAGCCGTCGAGCGCATCCGCACGCGACCGTCATGAGACGACGCCTGCGCTCTGCTCAGGACTTCCGCGCGTATCGCGCCTCGGGCGGCCTCATCGCAGGTGGCGAGGCCAGCGACGACTGGCGCGGCGACCTCGGTCATGAAGTCCCAATACTGCTCGGGGCTGTCATGGAGCATGTCGCAGGAGAGTTCATGCTCGCTCACCTCCCGAAGGCCGGCTTGAACGAAGACCCGGCTCAAGAAGCCCTTTGAGGCGCACCTGAACAACCCCGGGGCAGGGGGCGGCGGCGCGGGTGCCGCGACGTACCGGGCGATCGTGGTCATGATCGCCGTGGCCCACGGGTTGTCCGCCGGGTCGCTCCACACGGCCGCGACCACCCGCGCGCCGGGTCGTGCCACGCGCGCCAACTCGGCCGCTGCTTCAGACTGGTTGGGAAAGAACATGAATCCGAAGCGGCACAGCACGGCGTCGAACCCCGCGTCTTCGAACGGCAGCGCACCGGCCTCGCACACCAGAGCATCCACGTTGCGCAGTGCCCGCAGGGCCGCGTTCTCCGACGCCACCGCCAGCATGCGCTGCGACAGGTCGGTGACCGTCACGCGGCCCGTCGGCACCAGAGCCGCCGCACTGAGCCCCGGTTCGCCGGTGCCGGAGGCGACATCCAAGACGCGGTCGTCCGCCCGCAGATGCGCTTGCCGCAACATCGCCGCCCCGACCGGGTCAAGCCATGCACCGACCATGGCGTCCCAGGTTCTCCAGCCCACGGAGAACCGGTCCCACGTGTCGCGTTGCTGGTCACGTGTCTGCTCATCACTCGACGTCATAGCAACCTTTCATGGTCACCGATGTGTCATTGTGACGCACCCAGCGTGTACTGCGCGAGATGGACACTCCCGGAGATCCACGAGCGTCCGTGAGAACGCGCCGACGTAGCCGCCTCGATCGGCACCACCAGTGGGGCCTAGGCCCCACCGGCAACCTGGTCATGAGGCTCGGGACCAAGAATCGGGGGTAGACCCCCGCGGTTCGTTCGACCCCCTCCTCGCGACGTGCTCCAGGATCCGGCGGCCCAGCTGAGTCGCCACTCTCACCGCGTGAGGGTCACGGGACCACGGGTCGGGCCGGTGGTGAGCACGTCCATCGCTAGCGAGGCTCTGGCCATCCGTCCGGGTCGTCCTGGCAGGAGAGCCATGAGATGAAGGGCGGCACGGGGCACGTGTCTCGGGTCACCCGGCCATCCGTGGGCCATCATCACTTCTCGAGCGAGCTGCTCGAGGGTGCGCGGCTCCTGTCCTGTGACGTCGACCGTCAGGCCTCGCAGCTCTGGGTCGAGGACGGCGCGAACGACCTCAGCGGCCACTGCGTCGACCGACGTCCACGCGAAGGGGTTGTCGCCGCGCCCGAACACGACGGGTCGACATCGGCGCCCCGCTGTCTGCTCGAGGATCTCCACCCAGGTCTCCTCGAACGCGTCGGGGCGGACGATCGTCCATGGGGCCCCGCTTCGACGCAGGTGCTCCTCGGCGGCGTACTTCATCCGGAACAGCTCCATGGGGCTGTGGGGAGCGGCGCCGAGCACGGAGACCAGGACCACCGCGCAGCCGGCCCGTGTGGCTGCGTCGATGAGCGCGATGTTGCCGTCCCGGTCCACGCTTGATGGTGACTGGCCAGGGAACCCGGTGACGCAGCTGACGACGTCCGAGACCCCATCCAGCACATGGTCGGCGATGTCGCGCAGGTCGCCGTCGGCATGGCGGCTGAGGGCGTGCACGTTGGCTCCGTGGGTCTCGAGCAGGGCGACGACGCGAGACCCCAGCCGTCCGGTGCCGCCGGCGACCACGAACATCAGGACAGGATCCGCGTTGCCGCCGCATCCGCGTCGACGTCGTCGCCGCCTTGGGTGTCATCGACGGGCTCGAGGTAGAAGCGTGCCGCAGTCGCGAGTCCGTCGTGCACGGTGAAGACGATCGGTCCGCACATCCTGTGTGATGATCCGTCGGCGCGGGTGCCCCGCATCTCCCACTCGGTCCAGACCGTGTCGCCGTCCTGCGCTGAGGCGATCAGGGTGGCGGTGTGGTCGGGTACGGCGGCGAAGATCTGAGTCCAGTTCCGACGCACCTGATCCTTGCCGATGAACCCGCGACCCGGATGGGCGGGTGTCTGGTTGACGTAGTCGTCGGCGAAGCAGCCCGCTACCTCCGCGACGCTTCTGGTGTTGGTCGCGTCGCGGAGCTCGAGTGCGAAGACTGCGTGTGTCATCTACCCTCCGAACAGTTGGATACAGTGGCATGTATCTAATAGTGAGGATGACCCTGTTGAGTCCACCCGTCAAGGCCAGGCACTACGACGCATCACGGCGCAGAGTCAAGGCCGAGGGACGCCGACGAAGCGTCCTGGCTGCCGCCCAGGAGCTGTTCTTCCGCCAGGGCTACGCCGCGACCACGATCTCCAGCATCGCCGAGGCGGCCGGAGTCTCGCCCGAGACCATCTACAAGGCGTTCGGCGGCAAGCCGGGACTCGTCCGAGAGCTGCGTGCGCACGCTCTCCTCGGCGCCGGACCGCAGCCGGCCGAGGATCGATCAGACCAGCTGCGCGGCCTGGCCGATCCGCAGGCCGTGGTGAGGGGGTGGGCGAATCTCGCCGGGGAGGTGGCACCCCGAGTCGCCCCGATCCTCTGCCTGTTGCGCGACGCGGCGGTCCTTGACCCCACCCTGCAGGAGCTGGTCGAGGAGCTGGATGCCGACCGGCTGCGTCGCATGCGAGCCAACGCCCGCTTCCTCTCCGAGGCGGGACACCTCCGCCCGGGCGTCTCTCTCACCCAGGCCACCGATGTGCTGTTCGCCGTGTCGTCACAGGAGATGTACGACCTCCTCGTCGTACGTCGTGGGTGGTCGCTGCGCCGCTACACCGACTTCGTCGCCTCCACCATCGAGAACGCCCTGCTGTGAGCCGTCGTAGGCACCCACCTGATCAGGGCGGCGAGAGTCGAGGAGCGGAATCAGAACAAGGGAGACCATGCCGCCTGCCAGCACTACGCCACGATCCGCTGCAGGGACCGCTGTGACCAACGGCGTGCGCCTGGTGGTCTGGCATAGTGATGCGAGCGCTTGAAGTGACGGATGTGAGGTGCGTGAGCAGCCACCATGAGTGAGCAGAGCTGGAAGCCTCTTTCTCGTACGCCCACGTCCACTGTCACCAAGGTCTTGCGCAGCCGGGCATTCCTGCACTCCCGAGAGCGCTCAGGGACCATCGTCGAGAGCCCGCACGAGCTCCGTGCACTGGCAGACCTGGTCGAGACGCTGGACCACGCAAGCGCGCCACTCCTGGCGGTGGCGGACCGGGTCGCTGCGGCAGTCCGGCTCCTTCGTGACCACGCGAGCCGCCTCGACGACAGGGGCACACCTGCCCGCAACATTGTCGACACAGCCGACCCTGGAGACGAGGCCGGCCGGAGCGCAGGCGTCGCCACGCGGGAACGACTGCTTGTCGCCAGCCTCCACTACCTGGTGACCCCCGACGACCTCGTCCCAGACTTCCAAGCCGGTGGGTACATCGATGACGTCTTCCTGCTCGCCTGGGTGTTCGGCGTCGCGACCAACGAGCTCGCGCCGTACCTGACCGATGATCCCGATGACGGGACAGCAGCACCCAGGGAGACCACGCGCTAGCGGCCTCGAGCCACCCAGAGCGCCGCGGCGCGGTACTCCGTCGTACAGGTGCGGCCCGAAGTCCTGGTCCGGCCCAGCAGCATGTCTTCGGATCTGTGGGTCTATCAGCGCGGGCCCAAGGGTTGGAACATGACCGGCCTCTCCACCTCGCAGCTCACCTTCAGTGACGCGG
>JBDTXF010000254.1:0-5197 GCA_040006355.1 Nocardioidaceae bacterium
CTGACGGCGTTCGGCCTCGGTCACGAGGAGCACGGCCTTGCGCTGGGCCATCGACTCGGCCCGCATCCGGTCCAGGACGCGCCGTCGGGCGGTGGTCAGCAGCCATGCGGGCGGGTTGTCCGGCGGACCGCTCGAGGTCCAGTGCCGCGCCGCGGCCTCGACGACATCGCCGACCGCGTCCTCGACGAGGTCGAGCCGGCGGTACTGCGCGAGGAGCATCGACGTAAGACGCCCCCACTCCTCGCGCACGACCGTCTCGAGAACGGCCTCGCTCACACCGACTCGTAGCCCTCGATCGTGATGGCGGGGCGGATCTCCACGGCGTACGACGACGGCAGCAGCCGGCCCGCGGCGATCGCGGCGTCGAGGTCGGGCAGCTCGATGTCGTAGTAGCCGCCCACCTGCTCGACGGACTCCACGAACGGCCCGTCCGTGACGATCGCGGTCCCGTCGACGTGCCGGATGGTGGTGGCCGTGTCAGCACCCGCCAGGGCTGCCGAGCCGAGGTGGCTCCCGTGCTCCTTGACGTAGGCCTCGAACGCGTGGTGCGCGGTGAAGTACTCCTCCCTGACGGAGTCCGAGGCTGCCTCCCACCGTCCCGGCTCGTAGGCCACCAGGACGATGTAGCGCCTCATCAGGCCCGCTCGGCGGGGTCCACGGTGCGCCGAACCTCGATGCCGTCGCCCAGGTCGGCGATGATCGTGCAGCAGTCGAGGAGGTCCTCGAGGTCGTCGGTCTCGACGAGGTAGAAGCCACCGACCTGCTCGGCGGTCTCGGTGAACGGACCGTCGGTGACCACCGAGCTCTTGGGTCGTATCGACCGGGCCTCGGAGCTCTGGTGGAGCTCCGCGCCACCGGTGACCTTGTGGCCGCGCCGGGCCAGCTCATCGCTGAAGCGGGTGTACTCGGCGTAGCCGTCCTGACGTTCCTTGAGGCTCATCGAGGTCCACCAGCGGTCGGCGTCCCCGACGATCAGCACCACGTACTCGGTCATGTCGTTCTCCTTCACTCGGGCCGGGGCCGCGGATGCGACCTCACCACGATGACGAACCAACCCCGCGCACGTCGACAGCGGTGCGAGGAAAACTCTCCCCCGCCGTGCTTCGTATGTACCCTTGCTGGTAGGTACCCGAATGGGTACAGTGCAGGGCATGGACAGGGTGATGCAGGCGCTGGCGGACGGAAGCCGACGCGCGGTGCTCGAGATCCTCCGGGACCATCCGGCGACGGCCGGGGAGCTCGCGGACGCGCTCCCGATCGCTCGACCGGGCGTCTCGCGCCACCTGCGGGTGCTCCGTGAGGCCGGCCTGGTCGACGTACGCCGGGAGGCGCAGCGGCGGATCTACAGCCTGCGCCCGGAGCCACTGGTCGAGGTGGATGCCTGGCTGGGCGACTACCGCGCGCTGTGGCAGAACCGGCTGGACGCCCTGCACACCGAGATCGCACGAGGAAGGAAACCCTAGAGATGACGACCACTGGCACCATGCGAGCACTGGGTGGAGAGCGCGGCGCCGTCCGCATGGAGGACGTCTACGACACCGACATCGACGACCTGTGGAAGGCGTGCACGAGCCCGGAGCGGCTGGCCCGCTGGATCGCAGTCGAGGTCTCCGGCGACCTGCGCGTGGAGGGCAGCATCCACGCCACGTTCACCAGCTCCTGGACGGGGCCGGCCCTCATCGAGGTCTGCGACCGGCCGCACCACCTGCTGCTGAGGATGGAGCCCGGCACGGACGACGAGACCGAGCTCGAGGCCTGGCTCACCGAGGAGGGCGACCGGACCCGGCTGGTGGTGGAGGAGCGCGGAATGCCGCTCGGCCAGCTCCACGTCTACGGCGCCGGGTGGCAGGCGCATCTCGAGGACCTCGGCCGATCGCTGGCCGGGGAGTCGCCGGTCTGGAGGAAGCGCTGGAGCGAGCTCGCACCCGTCTTCGAGACGATGTCCGTCACCTGAGGAGGACCACGTCGTCGCAGGCCGCCGGGACCATCTACGCCTGGTAGGCACCCGTCTCGATGTCCTCGATGAGTGTCGGACCGGTGGGGGCCCAGCTGAGGAGCTCCTGCGTCGCGGTGCTCGTCGCCGTGAGGTCCATGCCGAAGAAGGTGCCGATCCACCCGAAGTGGCTCGCGACCTCATCGAGCGCGATCGGGGTGGCGGGCAGGTCGAGGGCAAGACCGATCGCCTCCGCGATGTCGCGGGTCGAGATGCCCTGCTCCGCGACGGCGTGCAGGCGCGCACCGGCCGGTGCCTTCGCGAGTCCGAGGGCGACCAGACGTCCGGCGTCGGAGCGGTGCACGGCGGCCCAGCGGTTGGCCCCGTCTCCCGGGTAGCCGGACACGCCCCTGTCGCGGGCCACCGCGGCGATCGCGGCGATGAACCCGTGGTCCCCGGTCCCGTGAACGGTCGGCGCGAAGCGCAGGCTCACTGTGTGCACGCCGCGGTCGACGAAGCCGAGAGCGAGGTTCTCGCTGCCCCCGCGCGGTGACTCCGGGCCGTGGAACGGGGACGCGTCCTGCTCGCCGGCCGGCCTGCCCTGGGCGAGGGCGGCGACGCCGGAGGCAAGCAGGAAGGGGCGCTCGGTGCCGACGAGAGCGTCCCCGATGGTCTGCACGGCAGCCCGCTCGGCTGCGTTCGAGGCGGCCGGGTCGGACCAGTCATGCTTGTTCGCGAGATGGAGGACCGCCTCGGCCGCCTCGGCCCCGGCGTCGAGGGCGTCCAGGTCGTCGAGGTCCCCGCGGCGTACGCCGGCGCCCTTCGCCTCGAGGGAGGCGGCGGAGGCGTCGGACCTCGCCAGCCCGGTGACCTCGTGCCCGGCGGCGAGCAGCTCGTCGACTGCGGCAGAGCCGATCCATCCGGAGGCTCCGGTGACGAATACGTGCATGTGAGTGCTCCTTCGGCTCCGTCGAGCGGAGCGGCAGTGGACGTGATGTCAGTTGCAGACATCACGGTACACGCGCATGGCAGTCGCTGTCATCACTATACTGGTCTCATGGTGCGTTGGGAGCCAGGAGCCAGGGAGCGTCTGCAGGCCGCCGCCCTCGAGCTGTTCGCCACCCGCGGCTTCGAGCAGACGACCGCCGCCGAGATCGCGGAGTCGGTCGGCTTGACCGAGCGCACTTTCTTCCGGCACTTCGCCGACAAGCGCGAGGTGCTGTTCTACGGACAGGAGCTGTTCTTGGGCTCCTTCCTCGACGGCGTCGACAGCGCCCCTCGGGACGCGTCCCCGCTCGAGGTGATCGCCTGCGCACTCCACGCCGCGGCGGGCTTCTTCCCCGACGAGCGCCGCTCGCACTCCCGTCTGCGGCAGTCCGTGATCGACCGCCACCACGCGCTCCAGGAGCGCGAGCTGCACAAGCTCGCGGGGCTGGCCACCGCGGTCTCCGAGGCACTGCGTGCGCGCGGGATCGGCGAGCCCGCTGCCACGCTTGCGGCAGAGTCCGGTGCCACCGTCTTCGGGATCGCGTTCGCGCAGTGGATCCGCGACGGCGAGACCCGGTCGCTGCCTGCCATCACCTCCGACGTGCTCGACGAGCTGCGCAACCTGACGGTGGTCGCCGAGAGCTGACAGGATCGGGTGAAGCGCTATGGCCTGCGGCGAGCGAGCAGCGTGGAGTCGTCGATGTCGACCCTGACGCCCTCGCGGACCACGCTGCGGGGCCGCTGCTCGACCACGAGCGGCTCGACATCGTCGGGGAGACCGGGCAGGAGGTCCTCGGCCAGGAACATCGCGCCCCGGTGGGTCGCGGTCAGCTGGGTGAACACCTCCGACGGTGCATGGCCCACGACGAGCAGGTAGCCGCCGGGTGCGACGGCGTCAGCCAGTCGGCGGGTCACCTGCACCATCCCGCCATCCGGGGGTTGCAGGAAGTGGCTCGTGACCAGGTCGAAGGTCCGGCCACCGGCTGCGAAGGTGCGGGCGTCGACCTGCCACCAGTCGGTGCGGTGGGCGACCCCGGCCTCCTCGGCGTGCTGGGCGGCACGGGCCAGGCCGTTGGCGGAGAAGTCGGCGCCGGTGACCCGCCAGCCCTGCCGGGCGAGCCAGACCACGTCGCCGCCCTCACCGCACCCGACGTCGAGCGCGGTGCCCGGCGGCAGGGCCGACACCTCGGCGACGAGCTGCGGGTTGGGGTCGCCGCTCCAGATGTGCTCCTCGCCGGAGTAGCGCTCCTCCCAGCCGGGAGGCTCGAACATGGCCGCGGCCTCCTCCTCGCTGAGCTCGTGGCCGTGCCCGTGCCCGCTCTTCGGGCTGCTTGCGTCGTCGACATCCATGTGCGACAGCGTGCGCGGGTTCCACGTTCGCTGACAAGTTCTATTGCCGATCTGGCAAACTTCTCGGGTGTGACGGAGTTCGCGCAGACCCTGGCAGGCGTCGGCCCCCGGCTCCGCGCCCTGCGCATGGAGCGGGACGCGACCCTCAAGGAGCTGGCAGCGAGCACAGGCATCTCGGTGAGCACGCTGTCCCGGCTCGAGTCCGGGCAGCGCAAGCCGACCCTAGAGCTGCTGCTGCCGCTGGCTCGAGCCCACCAGGTGCCGCTCGACGAGCTCGTCGATGCCCCGGAGACGGGCGACCCCAGGGTGCGCGCGAAGCCGGTCAAGCGGCACGGCCGCACGTTCGTCCCCCTCACCCGCAGGCCGGGCGGGCTGCAGGCCTTCAAGC
Organism: Nocardioidaceae bacterium; assembly: GCA_040006355.1. GTDB lineage: Bacteria > Actinomycetota > Actinomycetes > Propionibacteriales > Nocardioidaceae > Nocardioides_B. Next base: position 4,659 of record JBDTXF010000254.1, read on the forward strand.
TGATCGTCCCGCCGCACGACCCCCCACCGCCGTACGAGCCGAGGGTCCACGAGGGCTACGAGTGGATCTACGTCCTGTCCGGCCGGCTGCACCTCGTCCTCGGGCATCGCACCCTCGACCTCAGTCCCGGCGAGGTGGTCGAGTTCGACACCCGCACCCCGCACGTCATCGCGAACCGGGGTGACCACCCCACCGAGGTGCTCGCGCTGTTCGGCCCCCAGGGGGAGCGGATGCACGTCCGGTCCGGCACCTGAGGTGCGGTGGCCGAGGGCGGCCGGCGCAGCCGTCGGCGAGGGCGCTTCCCCCTACGCTGACACGATGCACGTGCTGGTGGTCGACGACGAGCGACGGATGGTCGAGCTCATCGCCAGCTATCTCGGTGAGCACGAGGTCGTCTGCTCCGCCGCCTTCGACGGCCCGAGCGGTCTGGAGGCGGCGCGATCGCCGGACGTCGATGCGGTCGTCCTCGACCTGATGCTCCCGGGGATGAGTGGCACCGAGGTCTGCACCCGGCTCCGACGCGAGGGCAACGACGTACC
>JBDTXF010000255.1:0-5176 GCA_040006355.1 Nocardioidaceae bacterium
TGCTCTCGGCCAGCCACAACCCGATGCCCGACAACGGCATCAAGTTCCTCTCCCGCGGCGGGGTCAAGCTCGACGACCGGATCGAGGCGGCGATCGAGAAGCGGCTGCGCGAGCCGTGGGACCGGCCGACCGGTGCCGGGGTGGGCCGGGTCAGCACGTACGACGCGGCGGTCACCGACTACGCCGCCCACCTCGTCTCGACGCTGCCGCGCGACCTCGGCGGGCTCAAGGTCGTCCTCGACTGCGCCAACGGCGCTGCCTCGGAGGCCGGGCCGCTCGCTCTGCGCAGCGCCGGCGCCGACGTGGTCGCGATCTGTGCCGAGCCCGACGGCCTGAACATCAACGCCGGCTGCGGGTCGACGCACCTCGACGTCCTCCAGCGGGCCGTCCTCGAGCACGGTGCCGACGCGGGGTTCGCCCTCGACGGGGACGCCGACCGCTGCCTGGCCGTGGACCACGACGGCTCCGTGGTCGACGGTGACCAGCTGCTCGCCGTGCTCGCGCTGGCGATGCGCGACGCCGGCACGCTCGAGGCGGACACCGTGGTGGCGACCGTGATGAGCAACCTGGGCTTCGTCCAGGCGATGCGCCGCGAAGGCGTCGGGGTCCGGCAGACCAAGGTCGGCGACCGCTACGTGCTCGAGGCGATGAAGGCCCACCACTACACCCTGGGCGGAGAGCAGTCCGGCCACGTGATCATGAGCGACCACGCCACCACCGGTGACGGCATCCTGACCGCGCTCCAGGTGCTGGGCCGGATGGCCGAGCGCCGACAGTCCCTCGCCGCGCTCGCGGGCGTGATGAGCCGGCTGCCGCAGGTGCTGGTCAACGTGCCGGACGTCGACAAGGCGCGTGCCGACGAGGACGCCGTGCTGGCGGCGGCGGTGGCCGAGGCGGAGTACGAGCTGGGTGAGGGGGGACGCGTCCTGCTGCGCCCCTCGGGCACCGAGCCGCTGGTCCGGGTGATGGTGGAGGCCGGCACCGCGGAGCAGGCCGCGGCGGTGGCTCAGCGACTGGCGGACGTCGTACGCCGTCAGCTCGGTCTCGCCTAGCACACTTCGGGGAGGCGCTGCAGCGGCCCGACCGTCACCGGTGCAGGGCGGTCGTCCTGACCGGTCTCTGGACGCGGGACCACACGAGGCGGAGCACCAGCAGGGTCAACGTGCCCGAGACGACCATCCCGGCCAGGTTGACCACCAGCTGGGTCAGGGCGTCGGGGATCTCCGACCACACTCCCGTCCCGACGCACAGCGCGATGGTGCCGGCCGCCGGGACCGTGGTGACGGAGATGAAGACGCCGACGAGCGCGCCCGACTTCGACGTGGTCAGCGCCAGGACGCCGGCCACACCGGCCAGCAGGGCGATCACCAGCGACCAGATGTCCGGCTGGATGATGAAGTCGGTCAGCGGGCCCGAGGCCGCGTCCGCGCGGGACGCCAGCCCGGCGAGGTGGGCGACCAGCCACAGCGGGGCCGCCACCACGATGGCGATCACGAAGCCGCCGACCAGCGTGCGCAGGGCCGGCGGCACGATCGACGGGCGCGGACGCGCCAGGCCCACGCAGATCGCGGCGACGGGTGAGAACTCGGGCCCGACGACCATCGCACCGATGATCAGGATCGGCTGGTCCAGCAGCCGTCCGGCACCGGCGATCAGGGTGGCCAGCACCAGGAAGGAGACGTAGGCCCACGAGAGCATGCTGTCGTTGCGCACCCGGCTCTCGACGACGTCCCACACGATCCCGTCGTCGGGGATGCCGGGAGCCGCTCGCTCGGCGCGCGTGGCCTCGTCCGAGAGCACCGTCCCGGTCTCGGAGAGCATCATCGAGCCCCGGTGGTGCACATCCAGCTCACGCAGGGCGGCCACCACCGGGTTGGCCCCCTCACGGGCGACGTCGGCGAGCACGAGGGTGCCCGGGGGCTTGGTGTAGCCGCCCGGGACCACGGCGACGTTGGTGACGGTCTCGTCCGCGCACAGCAGGCCGACGACCTCGTCGGTCAGGTCCGCCGGGACGCGCAGCTGGAGGTGGAGCACGCCGGCAGTCTGGCAGACCGTCCGTCCCAGGCAGCCGGCCGCGTCAGTGGCGATAACGAGATGACGACGCGGGCGTCGGGGTCCTACGGTCTCGGCATGGAGACGCGACTCGACATCCGGCGTCTGGACCCCCACGACGACGGGCAGATGCAGCGCTTCCACGAGATCGGGTGGCGCGCCGAGAAGGAGGACGACCGCCCCTGGAGCGGCTTCTTCACCCTGACCGAGCTGACCGCCTTCATGCGCGAGCAGGCGGCCGACCGCCGGGTCGTCGGCTACTGCGCGTTCGACGGCGACCAGATGGTCGGGGCCGGGGCGCTTCTGCTGCCCCAGCTGGACAACCTGGAGAAGGCCTTCGGGTTCATCCACGTCGAGCCGGAGCTGCGCGGACGGGGCACCGGTGGCGCGCTGGTCGAGGTGGTCGCGCAGGCCGCGCGCGACGACGGCCGCCGCCTGCTGATGGTCGACGCCGATGTGAACTACGCCGAGCGGGAGACCGCCGGGGTGCTGCGGTTCGCGGCCGCGCATGGCTTCTCCGAGGTGCTGGACGAGGTCGTGCGCGTGCTGAGGCTGCCGGTGTCCCAGGACCGGCTGGACCGGCTCGCCGGCGAGAGCGCCCCCCGACACGAGGGCTACACCCTCGAGACCTACGTCGACCGGCTGCCCCGCGCCTATCTCCGGTCCTATGTCCACCTGCGCAACCAGCTGATGATCGACGCACCCTCGGGGGACGTGGACTTCGAGGCGTCCGCCGTCACCGCGGAGATCTTGGAGGAGAAGCTCGAGCTCTCGGTCCGGATGGGCAGGACCACCTTCATCACCGTCGCGGTGCGCGACGGTGAGGTGGTGGCGCACTCGGACCTCTCGCTGCCGGCCGGTGAGACCTACGGCTGGCAGCTGGGCACCCTGGTGCACCGCGTCCACCGGGGACACCGGCTCGGCATGGCCACCAAGGTCACCAACCTCCGTGCCGTGCAGCGCAGCCATCCGGACGTGGTCACGGTGCAGACCGGGAACGCCGAGACCAACCAGTGGATGATCGCGATCAACGTGGCGCTGGGCTTCGAGCCGGTCGGTGTGGCGGTGGAGCTCAAGCGCCACCTGTGAGACCGGCAGCTAGAGCTTGCGGAGCCGGACCCAGCGCACCGAGTGGTCGGCGGCCTTGCGCAGCACCAGGGAGGCCCGGCCCCGGGTCGGCTGGATGTTCTGCTTGAGGTTGGGGCCGTTGACGCTGTCCCAGATGGTGTTGGCCTGGGCGACGGCCTCCTCCTCGGTGAGGCTGCCGTAGCGCGCGAAGTACGACGCCGGGTCGCGGAACGCCGTCTCCCGCAGCCGCAGGAAGCGGTCGACGTACCAGCGTCGGATGTCGGCGGTGGCGGCGTCGACATAGACCGAGAAGTCGAAGAAGTCGCTGATCGCCAGCCCGATCCGGCCGTCCTCGCGGACCCGCCCGGGCTGGAGGACGTTGAGGCCCTCGATGATCACGATGTCGGGGTGGCGCACGACGACCTTCTCGTCGGGTACCACGTCGTAGACCAGGTGGGAGTACGTCGGCGCCTCGACCTCGTCCTTGCCGGACTTGATGTCCATCGTGAACCGCAGCAGCGCGCGGCGGTCGTAGGACTCGGGGAAGCCCTTGCGGTCGAGCAGGCCACGCCGCTCGAGCTCGGCGTTGGGGTGCAGGAAGCCGTCGGTGGTCACCAGCGCCACCGACGGGTTCGCCGGCCAGTGCGCCAGCATCTGCTGCAGCACCCGGGCGGTGGTGGACTTCCCGACCGCCACCGAGCCGGCCAGGCCGATCACGAACGGGGTCCTCGGCGGCTGCCGCTGGCCGAGGAAGGTCTCCTGGGCCCGGTGCAGCTGACCGGCGCTCTCGGCGTACATGCTCAGCAGCCGGGACAGCGGCAGGTAGACCTGCTGCACCTCCTCGAGGTCGAGCTCGTCCCCGAGGCCGCGCACGCGGTCGATCTCCACCGCGCTGAGCGGTTGCTCGGTGGCGGCGCCGAGGGCTGCCCAGGCGTGGCGGTCGAGCTCGACGTACGGGCCGTGCTCCCGGTCGCCGCCGGTGCCGGTTGCCATGCGCCGCATTGTGGCAGGCGGCCGGTCCCCGCGCCGCAGCGGCTCCGTGCACGGGCCGGGGGTCCCTCGCGCCGGTAGAGTCACCCGCATGTGTGGAATCGTCGGGTACGTCGGGCCGCTGCAGGCCGAGGGCGTCGTGGTCGAGGGGCTGCGGCGCCTGGAGTACCGCGGCTACGACTCGGCCGGCATCGCTCTCGTGCACGACGGCCGGATCGCCTCGGACAAGCGCTCCGGCAAGCTGGCGAACCTCGAGAAGGCGCTGGCCGACGAGCCGCTGCCGTCTTCGTGCACCGGGATCGGCCACACCCGCTGGGCCACGCACGGCGCGCCCACCGACCGCAACGCGCACCCGCATCTCGGTGCGCGGGGTCGGGTCGCCCTGGTGCACAACGGGATCATCGAGAACTTCGCGGCGCTGCGCGAAGAGCTCGAGCGCGAAGGCCACGAGATGGTCTCCGAGACCGACACCGAGATCGCGGCGCACCTCCTCGAGCAGGGCCTCGACGCCGGCGGGACGCTCACCGAGGCGATGCAGCACGTGTGCAGGCGGCTGCGCGGGGCCTTCACGCTGGTGGCCGTCGACGCCCAGGACCCGGACCGGGTGGTCGCCGCCCGGCGCAACGCGCCGCTGGTGGTCGGCATCGGCGTCGGTGAGAACTTCCTGGCGTCCGACGTGGCGGCATTCATCGAGCACACCCGGGACGCTCTCGAGCTGGGCCAGGACCAGGTCGTCACCATCACCCGGGACGCGGTCGAGGTCACCGACTTCCTCGGCCGGCCGGCCGAGGCCCGGCCCTACCACGTCGACTGGGACCTGTCGGCCGCCGAGAAGGGCGGCTACGACTGGTTCATGCGCAAGGAGATCCACGAGCAGCCCCGGGCGATCGCCGACTCCATGCTCGGCCGCCACGACGAGAGCGGAGACCTGACCCTCGACGAGCTGCGGATCTCCGAGGAGGAGCTGCGCTCGGTCGACAAGATCATCATCGTCGGCTGCGGCACCGCGTTCTACGCCGGCATGGTCGCGAAGTACGCCATCGAGCACTGGACCCGCATCCCCTGC
>JBDTXF010000256.1:0-5123 GCA_040006355.1 Nocardioidaceae bacterium
GGTCGGTGTTGGCGATCAGCATGTCGGCGGCCTCGACGACCTGCTCCTCGCCGATCACCCGGGCGGCGGGCTCGGCGGCGTCGCCGGCCGCGAGCGAGGCGTTCTTGACCTTGGCCATCGTGTGCATCGAGTGCACCAGCGGCACGCTCCAGCGGTCCCGGACCAGCGCCCCGACCTGTCCCGAGAGCCAGTAGTGGGAGTGCACGACGTCGTACCAGCCCTGGTCGTGACGGGCCTCGGCGCGCAGCACCTCGCGGGCGAAGACGCACAGCTGGCCCGGCAGCTCCCCCTTCGCGAGGCCCTCGAAGGGGCCGGCGTGCACGTGGTGGACGGTGACGCCGGGGAACGCCTCGACGGTCTGCCGCAACGCGGAGGAGGTGGCGCGGGTATAGATCTCGACCGCGAGGTTGCGCGCGGCCAGCCGCTTGGCGAGCTCCACGACGTAGACGTTCATGCCGCCCGCGTCGCCGGTGCCCGGCTGGTCGAGCGGAGACGTGTGCACGCTGATCATCGCCACCCGGCCGTGGCGGGACGGCTCGCTGGGCTCGGCTGCACTCATCTCGGACACACCTCCAGGTTCCGCAACCCCCGGCCCGTCACGGGTATTCCTGGGCCCGGCCCGGTCGGCCCGTCCACCGCCAGGCAGAATCGACTCATGTCCACCAAGAGCGCAGTCGTCACCGGAGCGAGCAGCGGCATCGGCGCGGCCACCGCCCGTCATCTGGCCGCCGAGGGGTTCCAGGTCTTCTGTGCGGCCCGCCGCGAAGACCGGGTCGCCGCCCTGGCCGAGGAGATCGGGGGTACGCCGGTGCGGTGCGACGTCACCGACCCCGACGACGTGGCCGCCCTCGCCGCCCTCGTCGGCCCACGGCTCGACGTCCTGGTCAACAACGCCGGCGGTGCCTTCGGGTCCTCGCCGGTGACCGAGGCCGACGCCGGGGAGTGGCGGCGGATGTTCGAGGTCAACGTGATCGGCCTGATGCAGGTGACCAAGGCGCTGGTGCCGGCGCTCATCGCCAGCGGTGCCGGGGTGATCCTCAATGTCGGCTCGACCGCCGGCCGGATCGCCTACGAGGGCGGAGCCGGCTACACGGTGGCCAAGCACGGAACCCAGGTGGTCTCCGAGACGCTGCGACTGGAGCTCTACGACCAGCCGGTGCGGGTCTGCGAGGTCGCGCCCGGGATGGTGAGGACCGACGAGTTCGGGCTCGTGCGGTTCGGCGGCGACCAGGCCAAGGCCGACGCGGTGTACGCCGGGGTCGCCGAGCCGCTCACCGCCGACGACGTCGCAGACGCGATCACCTGGATGGTGACCCGTCCCGCGCACGTGAACATCGACGAGCTGGTGATGCGTCCGCGGGCGCAGGCGTCGCAGCACAAGGTGCACCGGGTCCTCGACGAGTGACCTGCACGCCCGCCGGTTCGGGCAGCTAGGGCAGCAGGAGCACGGCGAGCTGGTGCAGCTCGGGGGTGAGGTCCTGCTCGCCGACCACCACCTCGTCGCCGTGCACCAGGAACGTGTAGACGAACCGGTCCGGCTGGGGACGGTGCGCGGCCACCGCGCGGAGATCGATCCGGCCGAGCAGCGACTCGACCTCGGGGGTGCGCGGGTCGTCGCCCAGGGTGAGCCCACCGGTCTGCCGGATCCCGGCGTAGCCACCGGAGCGGGTCACCGAGACGGTCCCGCCGGGGGCGGTGCCGGTCGTGCCGGACCGCGACCCCGCGGCAGCGGTGACCCCGACCTCGGTCCAGGCCGTCGTCACGGCTGCCTCGGCGTCGGAGGAGACCGCGGCGGCCGCGGTGATCGTCGCCGCGGCGAAGCCCGCGAAGTCGGTGTCGGCGGCGATGCCGGAGGTGAGGGCGGCGTACCAGATCTTGCCGGCGCCCTCTGAGGAGGTGCCGCCGACTCCGGTGGCCGCGAGGTAGAACGCCTTGTTGGGGATCCCGGAGTTGGTGTGCACCCCACCGTTGTCGTCGGTGGTGTCGACGTAGTCCGCCATCGAGGCGACCTGCGGGTCCTTGCCGAGCGACGGGTCGTCGTAGGCCGTGCCCGGGGCCTTCATCGAGCGCAGCGCGACGCCCTGGACCGACGGCACGAAGATGCCCTCGCCGATCAGCCAGTCCGCCTCGGCGGCCGACTCACCGGCCAGGCGCTGCTTGAGGCAGGAGCCGAAGACGTCGGAGACGGACTCGTTGAGCGCCCCGGACTGGCCCTGGTAGGTGAGGTCGGCAGTGAACTGGGTGACTGCGTGGGTGAGCTCGTGGCCCAGCACGTCCACCGGCTTGGTGAAGCGTCCGAAGACCGTGCCGTCGCCGTCGCCGAAGACCAGCTGGCTGCCGTCCCAGAAGGCGTTGTCGTAGTTCTGCTCGTAGTGCACCGTGGCCAGCACCGGCGCGCCCTTGTCGTCGTAGGACGAGCGGCCGTAGACCTCGGCGAACAGCGCCAGCGCCGCCTCCACGCCGGCATAGGCCTCGTCGGCGGAGACGTCACCCGAGGCGGCGTCCCCGGCGGCCCGGACCAGCCGGCCGGGGAGGTCCGTGCCGTTGGCGGCGGTGAAGACCGAGAACGGCGCGTCGCCCGCGGCACCGGGCGCCGCGGCGGCGGTCCGGCGGGCGCGCATCGCGGCGTCGATCTCGAGCGTGCGACGACCGTGGTCGCAGACGGCCTGGTCCAGACGGGACGAGGCGATCTTCTCCAGCAGGAACGGGGGGATGATGTGGCAGCGGCTCATACCTCAGGTCTATGCCCGGCCACCGACAGAACCAACCCTGCGGACGGACACCGGTGTGCCAGACTCCCCGCATGTTGAGCATCGGACTGGTCGGCGGCATGAGCTGGGAGAGCAGCCTGCAGTACTACCGGCTTTTGAACCGCGGCGTCGAGGAGCGTCTCGGCGGCCTCCACTCGGCGCGGCTGGTGCTCTCCAGCGTGGAGTTCGCGGAGCTGACCGAGCTGCAGCGCGCGGACCGCTGGGACGACGTCGCGGTGCTCCTCGCCGACGCGGCGCGCGGCGTCGAGGCGGCCGGCGCCGACCTGCTGCTGATGTGCACCACGGCCTTCCACCGGGTCGCCGACCAGGTCGAGGCCGCCATCGACATCCCCTTCCTGCATCTCGCCGACGTGGTCGCGCTCGCCTGCGCAGCGCGGGGGCTGAGCACCGTCGGACTCCTCGGCACGTCGTACTCGATGGAGCAGCCGTTCTTCGTCGACCGGCTGGCCTCGCACGGCCTGCGGGTCGTCGTGCCCGAGGAGCGGCACCACGCGGCGATCGACCGGATCATCTACGACGAGCTGGTGCACGGCAGGGTCCTCGACGCCTCCCGCACGGCCGTCGTGCGCGTGATCGACGGGCTCTGGGACGCCGGCGCACAGGGCGTCATCCTCGGGTGCACCGAGCTAGAGCTGCTGGTCCAGCAGGCGGACTGCGAGATCCCGATCTTCCCCAGCACCACCCTGCACGTCGAGGCGGCCCTCGACGCCGCGCTCGCCTGAGCCCGCCGGGGCGACTCACCGATTCTGCCGTGCACCGCCCCTGCCGGTAGACTGGCGGCTGCTCACCGCACCGTCGTCCCCGTGGTCGCCCCGCCGACCCGAGCGCACGACGCCTGCTGATCCCAACTCGAAAGCGACGACGGCTACCCCATGCCCGAGAACAGGCCCGCGAACATGCCCGAGAACACCCAGTCCCTGCACCGCACCGACCTGCGCAACGTTGCCATCGTGGCACACGTCGACCACGGCAAGACGACCCTGGTCGACGCGATGCTCTGGCAGGGCGGCGCCTTCGGCGCGCACCAGCACGTCGACGAGCGCGCCATGGACTCCGGCGACCTCGAGCGTGAGAAGGGCATCACGATCCTCGCAAAGAACACCGCGATCCGCTACACCGGAGCGGCGGCCAAGGACGGCCCGATGACGATCAACATCATCGACACCCCGGGCCACGCCGACTTCGGCGGCGAGGTCGAGCGGGGGCTCTCGATGGTCGACGGCATCGTGCTCCTCGTGGACGCCTCCGAGGGACCGCTCCCACAGACCCGGTTCGTGCTCCGCAAGGCGCTCAACGCCGACCTGCCCGTCGTCCTGGTGGTCAACAAGGTGGACCGCTCGGACGCCCGGATCGCGGAGGTCGTCGACGAGACCTACGAGCTGTTCATGGACCTGCTCGACGAGAGCCACAGCCAAGACGCCCTGGACTTCCCGGTGGTCTACGCCTCCGCGCGCGCCGGCCGGGCCAGCATGACGATGCCCGAGAACGGCGGCATGCCGGACAGCGACAACCTCGAGCCGCTGTTCCAGACCATCGTCGACACCATCCCGGCACCGCTCTTCCACGAGAACGCGCCGCTGCAGGCGCACGTGACGAACCTCGACTCCTCCCCCTTCCTGGGCCGGCTCGCGCTGGTCCGGGTCAAGGAGGGCCACCTCAAGAAGGGTCAGCAGGTCGCGTGGATGAAGCGCGACGGCACGACCTCGAACGTGAAGATCACCGAGCTGCTGGTCACCGAGGGCCTGGAGCGCAAGCAGGGTCTCGAGGCCGGCCCCGGCGACATCGTGGCGATCGCCGGGATGTCCGACATCATGATCGGCGAGACGCTCGCCGACGTGGAGAACCCGGTCGCGCTGCCCCTGATCACGGTCGACGAGCCGGCGATCTCGATGACCATCGGCACCAACACCTCCCCGCTCTCCGGGCGTGAGAAGGGCTCCAAGGTCACCGCGCGGCTGGTCAAGGACCGGCTGGACGTCGAGCTGGTCGGCAACGTGTCCATCAGGGTGCTCACCACCGAGCGCCCGGACACCTGGGAGGTGCAGGGCCGTGGCGAGCTGGCGCTCGCGATCCTGGTCGAGCAGATGCGCCGAGAGGGCTACGAGCTCACCGTCGGCAAGCCGCAGGTGGTCACCCGCGAGATCAGCGGCAAGCTGCACGAGCCCGTCGAGCGGCTCACCATCGACGCGCCCGAGGAGTACCTCGGCACGATCACCCAGCTGCTCGCCGTCCGCAAGGGCCGCATGGAGCACATGGTCAACCACGGCACCGGCTGGGTCCGGATGGAGTACCTCGTCCCCGCCCGCGGCCTGATCGGCTTCCGCACCGAGTTCCTCACCGAGACGCGCGGCA
>JBDTXF010000257.1:0-5095 GCA_040006355.1 Nocardioidaceae bacterium
GCCGCGCCCGGTGAGGCCGAGTCCGTCGGTGGTGGTCGCCGAGACCGCGACCGGCGCGCCGGCCGCCTGGGTCAGCACCGCCTCCGCCTCGGCGCGGCGGGGACCGACCCGTGGCCGGTCGCCGACCACCTGGACCGCGACGTTGCCGATGTCGTAGCCTGCGGCCCGCACCCGCCGGGCCGTCTCGGCGAGCAGGCCGACCCCGCTCGCGCCCGCCCACCGGGGCTCGGCAGTGCCGAAGTTGCTGCCCAGGTCACCGAGGCCGGCCGCCGACAGCAGCGCGTCGCAGCAGGCATGGGCCGCGACGTCGCCGTCCGAGTGCCCGGCCAGGCCCTGCGGCTCCTCGGGGAAGTGCAGACCCGCCAGATGCATGGGCACGCCGTCGGCGAGGGGGTGCACGTCGGCGCCGATGCCGGTGCGGGGGAGCGGAGCGGTCACGGCCCGATCATGCCGTACGCCGCGCTCGGGTGGACGCGCCTGGAGGGCCCCGATGGCGGTCCGGGCCATCCGAGTTGCCCCGGCGCGCGAACATAGGGGTGTGGAGACAACCCCGCGCGTCCGGCTCGCGCTCGCAGGGGCCGTCGCCGGCGTCGCCGGCGTGGTGGCCAGCGACCTCGTGACCGACGCGCTCAACGCTCGCGCGACCCCCGTCCAGGTGGTCGCCGAGGTGGTCATCGCCAAGACCCCCGGTGCGGTCGTCGAGCCGCTGATCCAGCTGGTCGGCCGCAACGACAAGCCGTTCCTGGTGGCCGGGGTGACCATCGCCATCGTGGTCCTCGGTGCGGTCGCCGGCCTGCTGACCGCCCGGCGCACCGTGTTCGGGCAGCTGGTCTTCTGGGCGATGGCCGCGGTGGCCCTGATCGCCGCCATCACGCGTCCGGACTTCACGCCGTACTCCCTGCTCCCGCTCGCGGTCGGGGTGGTCGTCTGGACGGTCCTGCTGGACTACCTGACCACCGCCGCGCGGCCCCGTCCGACCGTGGGGGCATCCCGGCGCCGGTTCCTGCTCAGCGCCGGAGGGGTCGCCGTCGTCGCGGTCGCGCTCGCCGCGGGAGGACGCCTCGTCGGCGAGGGCCGCCGGGCCGTGGAGGCCAGCCGCAGCAGGCTGAGGCTGCCGGTCACCCGCGGCACGGTCCCGTCCGGAGCGGACGCCGGCCTGGCCGGCATCACGTCCTGGCGGGTCCCGAACAGCGACTTCTACCGCATCGACACCGCGCTGGTGCTCCCGGCCGTCGACCCTGCCAGCTGGACGCTCCGCATCCACGGGATGGTCGACCGGGAGCTGAGGATCACCTACGACGAGCTCGTCGCCCGACGGCTGACCGAGGACTGGGTGACCATCTGCTGCGTGTCCAACCCCGTCGGGGGCGACCTGATCGGCAACGCCTGGTGGAGCGGCGTGCGGATCGCCGACCTGCTGCAGGAGGCCGGGGTGCAGCCCGGGGCCACCGCGGTCAAGCAGACCTCGAAGGACGGCTGGACCTGTGGCACCCCTGTGGAGGCCCTGACCGACGGCCGCAACGCGATGCTCGCCGTGGCGATGAACGGGCAGCCGCTCCCGGTCGAGCACGGCTTCCCGGTGCGGATGATCGTGCCCGGCCTCTACGGCTACGTGTCCGCGACCAAGTGGCTGGTGGACCTCGAGGTGACCACCTTCGACTCGTTCTCCGCCTACTGGACCGACCGTGGCTGGTCACAGATGGGTCCGGTCAAGACCGAGTCCCGGGTCGAGGTGCCGCGCGACGGCACCCGGGTGTCGGCCGGCTCGGTGCGGGTCGGCGGCCACGCCTGGGCACAGCACACCGGGATCGAGGAGGTGCAGTTCCGCCTCGACGGCGACCCCTGGCGCACCGCCGATCTCGGCCGGGTCCCCGGCAACGACACCTGGGTTCAGTGGTCGGGCACCGTGGACGTCTCGACCGGCGCGCACACGCTGGCCGTCCGTGCGACGGACAACTCGGGCTACACCCAGACCGCGGCCCGCGTGGACGTCGTGCCGAACGGTGCGACGGGCTGGGACGGGATCAACTTCACCGCCACCTGAGCATCACCAGTTGGTGGCGCCGTGCCGCGCGGGCAGGTGGTGACGGCCGTCGTAGATGACGTAGCCCAGCCCGCCCGAGCCGCGCATGCTGCCCCGCGAGCGGTAGCGCTGGAGCCAGGCGTCCTCGAACTGCCCGCGTGCGTAGACCCGCCGGACGCTCGAGGAGCTCTTTGCCGCCGGGTCGTTGACCACCACGTTGCCCTTCTTGGTGAAGCCGACGACCACCACGACGTGACCGTTGGTGGACCGGATCGGTGAGCCGGCCAGCTGTCCGGCGCCGAAGGTGATCGAGGTGACCACCGGGATGCCGGCGCGGATGAAGTGCTCGACGCCGCGCAGCGAGGCGAAGCGGGTGACGAACGCGTGACCCGTACGGCGCGCGGCGTAGGCCGTGTTGAACGGCCAGTTGCCGGTGCCGCGGTAGCCGACGTCGTAGACCATCCGGGCCGAGTAGTCGACCACGCGCTGGCGGTAGCGCCGGTCCACCCAGCGGTAGGCGGACTGCGGCGGCAGGGCCCGGTAGTAGGCCAGCACCATGGTGGTGGCCGTCGGCGAGCACCACGCCTCACCACCGCCGCCGAACTGGGGGTACTGCCCCCGGTGCGGCATCTGGGAGTAGTGCGGGACCGTGAGCTCCCGGCCTCGGGCCACCCCGGGCCGGGACGTCGCGACGTTGCGCACGCTGGGCAGCGAGGAGACCATCGCGCCGACGGTGTCCACCGTGGGGGTGGCCCGCGACCCAGACCGTCGGAACAGGGAGACCCGCACCTGCCAGGCCCGGAACCGCCGTTGGTTGGCGACCCAGGTGTCGGTCTCGACGCGGGCGAGGTCGTCCTTCTGGAGTCCGAGGGTGGTGCGGTGGAAGGTCCGGTCGTCGCTGGCCCAACGACCGGTGGTGTCCCAGCTGCTGAGCCTGCCGAGCACGTCGACGCCGCGGATCTGCACCTGCACGAAGGTGCCGCGCGGAGTGGTCGCCTCCCACGAGGGGACCGCCTCGGTGAACCCGAAGCCGGGCCGCACCCCGCGCGAGGTCCAGCTGGCCACGGCGTAGGGCTTGCCCCCGATCCGGGCCTTGGCGGTCGGGCGGACGATCCGCAGCCGGCCGCCGCGGGCGCTGGTGCCCGCGAACGAGCCGGTGCGCAGCGCGGCCGCGCCGTCCCACTGGTGGTAGGCGATGTGCCGGGGCGCGGGCGGGGCGGCCTGAGCGGCGGGTGCCCCGGTGGCGGTCAGGGCGGTCAGGGCGACCGGGGCGGACACCGCGAGCGCCACCCCGGCGGCGAGGACGGAGCGGGGACGGGCGGTCCTGGGACGGTTCACCTGTTGAACATAGTTCCCACCACCCCCTCCGGTCACGGACCGCGGGGCCGTTTCGGGCGCCGAGCGGGTGGGAGGAGGAGGTCCCGGTCGCCGATACCATGGCCCGGTGACACCTCCCTCTGCCCGACTGGCTGCCCCGCTGGCTGCCCCGCTGCGGTTCTACGACACCGCGACGCGCTCGGTCCGCGACTTCGTGCCCCGTGAGGCGGGCCGGGTCGGGATCTACGTGTGCGGGCTGACGGTGCAGTCCGAGCCGCACGTCGGCCACGTGCGGTCGGCGGTGGACTTCGACGTGCTGAGCCGCTGGCTGGTCGTGCGTGGCTACGACGTCACGATGATCCGCAACATCACCGACATCGACGACAAGATCCTGGCCAAGGCGGCCGAGCAGGGCCGTCCCTGGTACAACCTCGCCTACGCGATGCGGCGCGAGCTCGACGCGGCGTACGACGCCCTGCACGTCGACCCCCCGACCTACGAGCCGGCCGCGACGGGGCACGTCCCGGAGATGCTGGAGCTGATCGGGCGGCTGATCGAGCGCGGGCACGCCTACGTTGCCCAGGACGGGTCCGGCGACGTCTACTTCGACGTGCGGTCCTGGCCGGACTACGGCTCGCTGACCCACCAGCGGATCGACGACATGGAGGCGGCGCCGGATGCCGACCCCCAGGTGTCGACCAGGAAGCGCGACCCGCGCGACTTCGCGCTCTGGAAGGGCCACAAGCCGACCGAGCCGGTCACCGCGGCCTGGCCGTCCCCGTGGGGACGCGGGCGCCCCGGCTGGCACATCGAGTGCTCCGCGATGGCGCTGAAGTACCTCGGCGGCGGCTTCGACATCCACGGCGGCGGCGTCGACCTGCGGTTCCCGCACCACGAGAACGAGCAGGCCCAGTCCCGCGCAGCCGGGTTCGACTTCGCGTCGTACTGGATGCACAACGCCTGGATCACCACCTCGGGCGAGAAGATGAGCAAGTCCCTCGGCAACTCGCTGGTCGTGCCGGCGGTGCTGGAGCGGGTCCGGGGCATCGAGCTGCGCTTCTACATCGTGGCCGCGCACTACCGCTCGCACGTGGAGTTCTCCTTCGAGGCGCTGGAGGAGGCCGCTGCCGGCTTCACCCGGATCGAGCACTTCCTGACCCGGTCGGCGGCGGTGCTCGGCCAGGCCCCGGCCGTCGGGGAGGGCAGCGAGGTCCTCGCCGCGCTGCCGGAGGCGTTCGTCGCGGCGATGGACGACGACCTCGGCACGCCGGCGGCGGTGGCGGTGCTCTACGACGCGGTCCGCGACGGCAACAAGCTGCTGTCCGGAGGCAGCACCGAGGACCTGCTCCGGACCGCCGGCCAGGTGCGCACGATGCTCTGCGTGCTGGGTGTGGACCCGCTCGACCCGCACTGGTCCGACGGCGGCTCCTCGGGCACCGAGTCCAAGCTCACCGCCGCCGTCGACGCGCTCGTCGGCGCCCTGCTCGAGCAGCGGGCCACGGCACGTGCGGACCGGGACTTCGCGGCCGCCGACGCGATCCGCGACCAGCTCAAGTCCGCGGGCATCGAGCTCGAGGACACCCCCAGCGGCCCGCAGTGGTCCCTGTAGACGATCCGGCAACCGAAGGAATCTGATGGCAGGCAACTCCTCGCGACGCGGGGCGATCAAGAAGACCGGCAAGGGCAACCCGACGGCAGGGTCCGGCGGCCGGGTCAAGCGCGGTCTCGTGGGCCGCGGCCCGACCCCCAAGGCCA
>JBDTXF010000258.1:0-5091 GCA_040006355.1 Nocardioidaceae bacterium
AGACCGCGAACGACAGGCTGCTGTCGTGCTGCCAGCCCGGCACGACCCGGCCGGAGAGGTCGGCGGCGACGGCCAGGACGGTCACCACGGCGAGCGCCGAGGATCCCGGCAGCCACATCACCGCGGTGACCGCGACGTAGACGACGGTCGCGGTCCCCGACTGGCCGACCAGAGCGCTGGTCATGGCCCCGAGGACCGTCAGCGCGGCGAGGAGCGCGGCTGCCTGGACGGGCGTGTGCACCTGGTCTCCGCGCATCCGGCGCTGGCGGGTGAGAGCGAACGACATGACGTAGGTCGCCACGAAGGCGGCCAGGGTCAGCAACCCCAGCCGGCCGTGCCAGCTGTCCCGCTGCCGCCAGCCGTCCTGCAGCGGGGTGACCAGGAAGACCAGCCACACGCAGGCGAACAGGATGCCGAGCCTGCCCGGCTTCCCGTCCCTGCGGGTCCAGACGCTCCCACCCTCGCTGACCATGGCGCTCACGCTACTGCTCGTCCCTCAGACCCGGGCCGTGTCCTTGCTCATCCGCCACGCGGCGCCCGCGATGAAGACCGCGAACCAGGCAAGGGCGTTGACCACGGCGTACCACGGCAGCTCACCGGTGAGCGGCGCGCGGCCGATCTCGGCGACGCCGAACATCGGCGTCCAGGAGGCAACGTGCCACAGCACGGTGCCCTCGGTGATCGGGATGAAGACGTTGCCGAGGAACGCCAGCAGAGCGAGTCCGGGGCCGAGCACCTGCATGGCGTTCTCGCCCGGGACGAGGTAGCCGACGAAGACCCCGAGGGCGGCGAACACCGAGGTGCAGGCCAGCGCCAGCAGCGCGCAGGCGATCCAGAGGTGCACGGGCATGGTCGCCCGCCCCTGCAGGATGGCGACCAGGTTGACCACGGCGATCGCGACCGCACCGAGCACCAGCGCGATGACTGCCTTCATGGAGATGTAGACCGCCGGGTTGAGCGGCGTGAGCCGCAGCTGCCGGGACCAGCCCAGGGCCCGCTCGGTGGCCACCGAGGCGCCCCCGGACGCGGCGATCAGCGCGGCGCCGTACAACGCCATCGAGACCATGATGTAGGCCGCGACGTTGCCGTGGCCGGCCTTGTCGTCCCAGCCGTTGCCGGAGCCGATCGCGAAGAACAGCGCCGCGGGGAAGACCAGCGCGAAGAACAGCGTCCGACGGTTGCGCAGCATGCGCGCGAGCTCGATCCGCAGGACGGTGAGGTTGAAGCCGCCCAGCGGCGGCACCCGGCGGGTGCTCGGGTCGATCGAGGTGGTGCTCATCGGGGGTCCCCTTCGAGGTCGTCGTCGTCGCTGTCTCCGGTGAGGGTCAAGAAGGCGTCCTCGATGCTGCGCGAGGTGATCTCGAGGTCCCGGGCGTCGGTTCGGGTGAGCAGGTAGCGGGCGACCGGGTCGGTGTCCTTGGCGTGCACCAGGACGGTGTCGCCGCGGACCTCCACGGACTCGACCCCGTCGATCTGCGCGAGCTCCAGGTGGTCGGGGTGGTCGAGGGTGGCCCGCACGGTGCGTCCGGCGGCGAGGGCCTTGATCTCCGAGCCGCTGCCGTCCGCGACGATCCGGCCCCGCCGCATCAGCACGATGCGGTCGGCGTACTGGTCGGCCTCCTCGAGGTAGTGCGTCGCGAAGAGGACGGTGCGGCCCTTGGCGGCGTCGGCGCGGATCGCGCCCCAGAACGCCCGCCGTCCCTCGACGTCCATGCCGGTCGTCGGCTCGTCGAGGAGAAGCAGCGCCGGGTCGGACAGCAGCGCCATCGCGAAGCGCAGCCGCTGCTGCTCACCTCCCGAGCACTTGCCGACCTTGCGGGCGGCGAGTCCGGAGATCCCGGCGTGCTCGAGCACCTCGTCCACCGGCTGGGTGTCGGCGAACAGGCTCGCCATGTAGGCGACCGTCTCCCGCACGGTGAGGTCCTTGAGCAGTCCCCCGGTCTGCATCACCGCCGAGACCAGCCCGCGCGCGATGGCCTGCCGGGGCTGGAGTCCGAGGACCTCGACCGTCCCGGACGTCGGCTTCGACAGTCCCAGCATCAGGTCGATGGACGTGGTCTTGCCGGCTCCGTTGGGGCCGAGGAAGGCGACGATCTCACCCGGCTCGATGGTCAGGTCGATCCCGCGGACCGCCTGGACCGTGCCGAAGGACTTGGTCACGGACGCGAGGCTGATCGCGGGCGTCGGGGAGCCGGCGAGCTGCCGGCTGTCCGTCGACGCGGCGAGGGGTGGGGGGCTCATGACCTCCACGATGCCGCCTCGGGAACCGGCGCACCTGGCCGCTCCGTCACGACGACGGGGTGACAAATGTCAGCGGTCAGTTCACCGAGATGTGCACATGGTCGAAGTGGTTGGCCGTCGCAGACCCACGGTCCGACATCGAGCGCCAGCCCTCGCCGGACCGGACCGGGGTCCAGATGTGCTGGGACCAGATGACGTCGTAGAGGTCCAGCTCAAAGGCGTGGGCGCGGGCCCAGTCCGCGACCGCCTGGCCGAGTCCGGAGTCGCTGATCATGAAGTCGATGGCCTTGCCGGAGCTGTGCTCGCCGTGGTTGTCGAAGCCGCCGTACGTCGTCAGCGCGGGGAACGCGTTGCACACCGAGCGGAACAGCCTGACGGCACCCGAGGTCAGACCGGACTCGGTGCCGGACCCGTCCGGGCAGGGCGCGGACGTGACGCCGGCCGACGACCCGGACGCCGCTGCGGCAGCGGGCTCGGGAAGCTTGTCGACGAGGTAGGCCTTCTTGACCCAGCGCACCTGACCGTCCCGCAGGATCTGCGCGAACGCCCCCTTGTGCACCCCGGTGAGCGCGACCTTGCCGCCCTCGTGGAGCACGGCGAGCGGCTTGCCCTTCTCGCGCGCCGACGGCCAGAGGTTCAGCGCCGCGGTCATGAACTGCCGGTCCTCGACCTTGGGCATCGTGTGCAGCGTGACCCGCTCGGCGGACCGGGAGAACGACTGCACGCGCTCGGCCCGGAAGGGCGAGCGTGTCGTCACCGCGGGACGGCTCGTCGCCCGTGCCGTCACCGACAGCACCGCGGCCGCCTGCACCGGCTTCTCGGCACCACCGACCCCGAGACAGACGCCGACGACGGCGGTGGTGAGCACCGTGGCGGCCACGGCGGGCAGCACCAGACGCGGAAGCCGGCGACGGGACGGGCGTTCGTCCGCCTGTCGGTGGCGAGCGGAGGTCACGAGGAGATCACCATCACTGCATCGGGGACGAAGCCGGGCACAAAGACCTGAGTGAAGCACAGGTTTCGGCCCGGAGCCACCTCCGGACCAGACCGATGCCGTGGCCCTCGGGCGTCGTCGCCGCCGGTCCGGGAGCCTCAGCCCCAGAGCTCTGCGAGCTCCTCGATCGTCGAGACGGTGTAGGTCGGGTCCGAGAACACTCCCGGGAAGGGCACACCGGAGCGGTTCAACCAGGCCGACTGCAGGCCCGCGCGCGCCGCCCCCTCGACGTCCCAGGGGTGCACCGCGACGAGCAACACATCCGACGGCTCGACGCCTGCCTGGGCGGCGGCGTAGAGGTAGGTGCTCGAGGACGGCTTCCAGGCCCCGGCGTCCTCGACGCTGAGCAGCTTCTCGAACCGGTCGAGGACGTGGCCGTCGCTCAGCAGCCGCTCGGCCACCGAGGCGGAACCGTTGCTCAGGGTCATCAGCCGGAAGCCGGCCTCGTGCAGCCGGTCGACCCCGCTGGCCACGTCCGCATGCAGCTCGAGGCTCATGAAGCCGTCCATCACGTGGTTCGCGGCGTCCTCCACCGAGCGGTTCAGCTGGGGCTCGGACAGCGAGCTGATCAGCAGCTCCCGGGCGACCCCGGCGAACGGCGGGTTGTCCCCCACCACGGTCAGGGCGAGTCCGTCCCGCAGCACGGAGGCGAACCACAGCGGCGCCGCGCTCGCGGAGGCTCCGACCTCCACGAAGCGCGCTCCGAGCGCGGACATGTCGGACAAGGTCTCGTTGACGTCGAACACGATCACCGATGGACGCATGCCCTCACTCTGCCCCAGGGGTGCGAGGTCATGCCCACCCCCCTGCCGTCCGGCCTGTCCGGCTGGCACCAGGTCGGGCTCAGCCGCCCGAGTGCATGTCCTCCTCGACCGTGCACGTGGTGCCGTCGGTGTCGTCGAGCCAGCCCTGGGGGAGCACGACGCGCCGTGGGCCGCCCTGCCTGCCGCGGGGCGTCCCCAGCTCGGCCACCGGGAACGGCTCGGTGTCGTCGAGCCGGGCGAGCAGCGCGTCGATCGCCGTGAGGGAGGAGACCAGGGCCAGGCTGTTGCGCAGCTCGCCGCCCGCGGCGAAGCCCTTGAGGTACCACGCGACGTGCTTGCGGAGCTCCTTGCACCCCCGCTCCTCACCCAGGTGGCGGCAGAGCAGCTCGGCGTGCCGACGCATCATCGCCTTGACCTCGCCCAGGGCCGGGAGGGTGGCCACCTGCTCGCCGGCGAACGCGGCCGCGAGGTCGCGGAACAGCCACGGGCGGCCGAGGCAGCCACGACCGACCACGACACCGGCCGCGCCGGTCTCCTCGACCATCCGGATCGCGTCGGCCGCCTCCCAGATGTCGCCGTTGCCGAGCACCGGGATGTCGACGTGCTCGACGAGGCGGGCGATCGCCGACCAGTCCGCGCGTCCGGAGTAGGCCTGGTCCACGGTGCGTCCGTGCAGCGCGATCGCGGCGCAGCCGGACTCCTGGGCGATCCGTCCCGCATCGAGGTAGGTCAGGTGCTCGGCGTCGAGGCCCTTGCGGGTCTTGATGGTCACCGGCACGTCGTAGGGCTCGGCGGCCCGCACGGCGTGCTCGAGGATCTCCGCGAGCAGCCGGCGCTTCCACGGAAGCGCTCCACCGCCGCCCTTGCGAGTGATCTTGGGGACCGGGCAGCCGAAGTTCAGGTCGACGTGCGCGACGCCGTACTCCGCGCAG
Organism: Nocardioidaceae bacterium; assembly: GCA_040006355.1. Taxonomy (GTDB): domain Bacteria; phylum Actinomycetota; class Actinomycetes; order Propionibacteriales; family Nocardioidaceae; genus Nocardioides_B. The sequence goes on from JBDTXF010000258.1 coordinate 4,932, forward strand.
AGGATCTCGGTCGCCTTGCCCACGTAGACCGGGTCGGTCCCGTAGAGCTGGACCGAGCGGACGTCCTCGGTCTCGTCGAAGGTGAGCATGGCGTGGGTCGTCTCGTCACGCTCCACGATGCCGCGCGAGGTGATCATCTCGCAGACGTAGAGTCCGGCGC
>JBDTXF010000259.1:0-5091 GCA_040006355.1 Nocardioidaceae bacterium
GCGTACTTCAAGGACTCCGAGGGCAACCTGATGGGCCTATGGCAGAGCACCTAGTGGACGGGTGCGTGTGCGTCATCGGCGCAGGGTCCTCGGGCATCGCGGCGACCCAGGTGCTGCATGCCCGCGGCCTCCAGGTCGACTGCTTCGAGGTCGGCAGCGAGCTGGGCGGCAACTGGCGCTACAGCAACGACAACGGCATGTCCTCGGCCTACCGCTCGCTGCACATCAACACCTCCAAGCAGCTGATGCAGTACCGCGCCTACCCGATGCCCGAGGACCTGCCGGACTACCCGAGCCACTGGCAGATCGCGGCCTACTTCGACGCCTACGTCGACCACTTCGGCCTCCGGGACACGATCAGCTTCCGCACCGAGGTCGTCAAGGTGGAGCCGCGGCCCGGCGGCGGCTGCACGGTGACGCTGCGGTCGAGGAACGAGCACGGCGAGCCGGCCGAGCCGGAGACCCGTGACTACGCGCACGTGGTCGTCGCCAACGGGCACCACTGGGACCCCCGGTGGCCGGAGCCGTCGTTCCCCGGCTCCGAGACCTTCCCCGGCGAGCAGCTGCACGCGCACTACTACCGCACACCCGAGGTGTTCGCCGGCAAGCGGGTGCTGGTGCTGGGCATCGGCAACTCCGCCAGCGACATCGCGGTCGAGTCCTCGCGGGTCGCGGACGCGACGTACCTCTCGATGCGCCGCGGTGCCCACATCCTCCCGAAGTTCCTCTTCGGCCGTCCCACCGACCACCTGACCGACTCCGCGCTGGCCCGGGGTCCGGTGCGCCTTCAGCAGCTCGGGATGGCGACCATGCTGCGGATCGCCCAGGGCAGGGTCACCGACTACGGTCTGCCGAAGCCCGACCACGCGGTGCTGCACGCGCACCCGACGGTCAGCGACGACCTGCTCACCCGGCTCGGGCACGGCGACATCGCCGTGCTGGCCAACATCGACCGCTTCGAGGGGTCGAAGGTGTTCCTCGTCGACGGTCGCGTCGTCGAGGTGGACACGGTCGTCTACTGCACCGGCTACAAGGTGACCTTCCCGTTCCTCGACGAGCGGGTGGTGCCGGCCCGCGACAACCACGTCGACCTCTACCGCCGGGTCGTGCACCCCGACCACCCGGGCCTGTACTTCGTCGGGCTGATCCAGCCGCTCGGCGCGATCATGCCGCTGGCCGAGGCGCAGTCACAGTGGGTGGCCGACCTCGTCGAGGGCACCGGGGCGCTCCCGCCGTACGACGAGATGCAGCGCCAGATCCGGGCGTACGACGCGCAGGTCCGCAAGCGCTACGTCGCCTCGAAGCGGCACACCATCCAGGTCGACTTCCACGCCTACCTCGCCGAGCTGGAGCGCGAGCGCCGTGCCTCGCGGGCGCGCCGGCCCGGGGAGGGCGGAGGGCGGACCGGGCTCCGCAGGCTCACCGCGCTCCGCCGCTGAGCGACCGCCGGGTCCTCGGGGCAGGCGCGGTGCTGTCGCGCACCACCAGCTCGGTCGGCAGCACGACGTGCTCGGCGTGGTGCTGGGTCCCTGCGCGGTGGTGCGCCATCGCGTCCTTGAGGGCGGCGGCGGCGAGCCGGCCCTTCTCGCGCACGTCCTGGTGCACGGTGGTGAGCTGCGGCCGCAGCCGCCGAGCGAGCGGGCTGTCGTCGAAGCCCACCACGGACAGGTCGCCGGGGACGTCGAGGCCGAGGTGCTCGGCGGCGCGGACCACGCCGTGCGCGATCACGTCGGAGAAGCACAGCACGCCGGTCGGCCGGTCACGACGACCGAGCAGCCCGAGCGCGGCGGCGTGGGCCTCGTCGTGGTCGTTGTGCTCCTGGCGGTGCACGACCGCGGTGATCCCGGCCGCCCCGAGGGCGTCGAGGTAGCCGAGCAGCCGCTCGCGGGAGACGAACTTCGACCGTGCGGCGTCCGCGTGCGGGTCCTCGACGATGCCGGTGGCGCCGCCGGACGCCGCGGTCAGCACCGCGACGTCCCGGTGCCCGAGGTCGACGAGGTGCTGCGCCGCGGCGCGGGCACCACCTCGGTCGTCGACGTTGACGCAGCTCACCCCCGGGGCCGGGTCCTGGTCGGCGAAGACCATCGGGAGCCCGCGGCGGGTCAGCCACTCGACGGCCGACAGGTCCGGGTCGCAGGAGAAGACCAGGGCCCCGTCCAGGGCCACGTCACGGGCCGGCACCACGTCTGCGACGGTGGCAGCGGGGAGCAGGGTGAGCGCGAGCCCGGTGGGCGCGACCTCGCCGGCGACGGCGCCGAGGAAGCCGGTGGCCACGTCGTCGTCGAAGGCGTAGCGCAGCGACGAGGTGAGCAGCACGCCGACGGCGCCCGTCGTACCGCGAGCCAGGGCGCGGGCCGCCGGGTCCGGGCCGGCGTAGCCGAGCTCGCCCGCGGTCAGCAGGATCCGGGTGCGCAGCGACTCCGAGAGCTGGTCGGGCCGGGAGAACGCGTTGGACACGGTCATCCGGCTGACGCCGACCTCGTCGGCGATCGTCTGCAAGGTGACCCGGCCCACCCGGCCAGGGTAGTCGGCGTCCCGGGTCAGGCCTCCGGGTTCGCCGACCTGTCGGACCGGTCCGACCGCAGGCCGACCGCGGCGATCAGGCCGCCGGCGACCAGCAGCACCGCGCAGATCAGCTGGGCCTGCTGGTAGCCGTGGGAGAACACCGCGGGCTTCTGGTAGTCCTCGCCGCTGATGCCGACGACCGCCGGCAGGGCGGCCACCGCGAGCAGCGAGCCGGTGCGAGCGACCGCGTTGTTGATCCCGCTCGCGATGCCGGCGTAGCGATCCGGTGCGGCGGCGAGCACGCTCGAGGTGAGCGGGGCGACCAGGAGCACCAGCCCGGAGGCGAACACCAGCATCCCCGGCAGCACCCCGGTGAGGTAGCCGGTCCCCTCGCCGACCCCTCGCAGGATCAAGGTGCCGGCGCCGCAGAGGAGGGGTCCCACCGAGAGCGGCACCCGGGGGCCGATCCGGGCCGCGAGGGCACCGGCGCGTGAGGACAGCGCCAGCATCACCAGGGTCAGCGGCACGGCGGCGAGTCCGGCGGCCAGCGGCGACCAGCCGGTGACCACCTGCAGCTGGAGGACCAGGAAGAACAGCATCGCCCCGAGCGCGCCGTAGACCAGCAGGGTCAGCAGGTTGGCCACCGAGAAGGTCCGCGAGGCGAACAGGTGGATCGGCACCAGCGCGTCCTGGTGCCGGCGCTCGAAGACCACGAACAGGACCAGGCTGCCCACCCCGACGACCGCGGCGGCCACCACCAGCGCGGCGGCGGCCGCGCCCGCCTCGATCAGGGCGTACGTCGCGCCGCCCAGCCCCAGGACGCCGAGGGCGGCACCGAGCACGTCGAAGCTGCGGGCCGCCTCGGGGTCGCGCGACTCGGGCACGTGGCGGGCGGCCACCAGGAGCACCGCGACCGCCACCGGCACGTTGATCAGGAAGATCCACCGCCAGCTGGCGTTGTCCACGATCCAGCCGCCGAGCAGCGGCCCGATCGCGGCCGCGATGCCGCCGAGGCCGGCCCACTGGCCGATCACCCGGCCGCGGTCGGACCTGCGGAAGGACCCCTGGATCATCGCCAGGCTCCCGGGCGTGAGCAGGGCGGCTCCGACGCCCTGGAACAGCCGGGCGGCGATCAGCTGGCCGGGGGACTGGGCGAGGCCGCAGAGCGCCGAGGCCACCGCGAACCAGGCCACGCCCACCATGAACACCCGGCGCCGCCCGAGGTGGTCCCCGAGGGATCCGCCGACCAGGATCAGGGAGGCCAGCGTGAGCAGATAGGCGTTGACCACCCACTGCAGCTGGGCGATGGACGCGCCCAGGTCGTCGCCGACGCTGCGCAGCGCGATGTTCACCACCGTGCCGTCGAGCAGGGCCATCCCTGAGCCGAGCACCGCCGCGGCCAGCACCCACCGGCCCTGTGGCGAGCCCTTGGCGATCAGTGCGTCCGGCACGCCTACCGCCCCTCCTCGGCGCCGGCAGACCGGTCCGTGGACCGGTCTCTCGTCCGGTCGACCGGACGAGAGACCGCACGAGAGACCGGACGGGCGTATCGCGTCTCGGTCGGGTGCGGTGGCCATGGCGCCGGGCGGCGGTCGTCGGTGGCCCGCCAGCCGAGGTGCTCATAGAGCCTCCGGGCCCGATGGTTCTCCTCCAGGCACCACAGCTCCGCCTCCGTCGCTCCGCGGGCGGCCATCGCCTCCAGCACGGTCGCGATCGCGCCGGAGGCCAGGCCGGCGCCCCAGACGTCCGGGTGCACGGCGAGGTGCCGCAGGCTGCGGTCGTCGTACGCCGCGAGCACGTCGATCCCACCGCTCCCGGCGTCCCGGACCAGGACCGCCACCCCGGGCTCCTCGAGCACCAGGGCCCAGCGGGCCAGCACGGCGTCGTCGGGGAAGGGGAACCGCTCGGGAGGGAAGACGTGGGCCAGACCGATCAGGTTGGCCGCCCGCTCGAGGTCCCGGAGGGCGGGGACGTCGTCGGCGGTGGCCTCCCGGAGCATGGGTCCACCCTGGCACGAAGGAGGCCCGCCCGGCACCCCAGGGAGTCCCCGCTCAGCAATCCTCGAAGATGGTCCCCCCGAGCCCTCAAGTCCCGGCGCCGGGGCGCCGAGACTCTTCACGTAGCACCCACGCCGCGGTCGGTCTGCCCCCCACACCGACCCGGAGCCCGGTTCATACCCCCCGATGACCGGCGTACGGCGGCCGGCCCCCTGTCCCACGGACACGGGGCCGCTTCCGTGTCCACCTACGCATCCGACAGTCAGGCTTGACTGTTTGTGGGTGGCCCGCCACGATGGCGTCGTGCCGCTGAGCGTCCGAGTCCCCCAGGGCGAGCGCACGCGTGCGATGCGGCAGCGGCTCCTGGACGCCACCGTCGAGTGCCTGGTCGAGCACGGCTGGAGCGGCACGTCGACCACGCTCGTCTCCCGGCGCGCCGGGGTCAGCCGCGGTGCCCAGCTGCACCACTTCCCGACCAAGCAGGCCCTGGTCCTGGCCGCCGTCGAGCACCTCAGCGAAGCCCGCGGCAGGGAGCTGCAGCGGGCCTCCACCGACCTGCCGGAGGGCCCGGACCCTCGACCTGCGGATG
>JBDTXF010000260.1:0-5087 GCA_040006355.1 Nocardioidaceae bacterium
ACGATGCCGGCGAAGCCGAGCACCCCGTGGTCGAGGGCCGCGCCGGTGCTGACCAGGGTGACCAGGAGCACCGTCGGCGCGTCGTTGAGACCCGACTCGGCCTCCAGCGCCCCGGTCAGCCGACGGGGCAGCGGCACCCGGCGGAGCACCGAGAACACCGCCGCCGCATCCGTCGGTGAGGTGACCGCGCCCAGCAGCACCGCGAGCTTCCAGTCGAGCCCGAACACGAAGTGCGCCCCGAGCGCCATCACCGTCACGCTGACCCCGACGCCCATCGTCGCCAGCGATACACCGAGCCGCATCGCCGGACGGATCTCCGACCAGTGGGTGGTGAGACCACCCTCGGCGAGGATCAGCACGAGGGCGGCGAACCCGAGGGCGTGCGCGACATTCGCGTCGTTGAAGGCGATCCCGAGACCGGACTCCCCCAGGAGCACGCCCATCAGGAGATAGATCAGCAGGCTGGGAAGACCCACCCGGACCGACACCCGGACGGCCAGGATCGCCACCAGCATCACGACCGCGCCGATCAGGAGCACCCGGTCCATCTGGTCGGCGTCGAACGTCACGCGAGCACCTCGGCAGCCGTCGGGGTCCGGACTGCCATCCTAGTGCCGGCTGTCTGCCGGTCGCGGAGGCTCCGCAGGCGTGGACGACGACGCGGGAGCGCGGACGTGGGCGACCGCCCTCGCCGGGGGATGGACAAGGGCGGTCGCGATCGTGGGCAGGACGACTCCTGCAGCACCACGGTGCCGTGACGTGGGGCCCCACGCCATAGCCCGTTGGGACGGTCGAGACCGCCACGCCAGGGTGTCCTCGACCAGGGCCGGCACCCATCGACGAGCGGCTAGCGTGGCCCCGTGCCGTCCACCGACCTGTTCACCACCGCCAGCCGTGCGGCCGTGCCGCCCTTCCACGTGATGGACCTGCTGGCAGCCGCCGCGGAGCGCTCCCGCAGCCACGGTGACCTGCTCAACCTGGTCGCCGGTCAGCCCTCGACGCCGGCCCCGGCCCCGGTGCGGGAGGCGGCCAGGCGCGCCCTCGACGAGCAGGTCCTCGGCTACACCGTGGCCCTCGGCATCCCCGAGCTCCGCGAGGCGATCGCCGGTCACCACGCGCGGATGCACGGGCTCGCCGTCGACCCCGAGGACGTGGTGGTCACCACCGGTTCCTCCGGGGGGTTCCTGCTGGCGTTCCTGGCCGCCTTCGAGGCGGGTGACCGGGTCGCCCTCGCGCGGCCCGGCTACCCCTGCTACCGCAACGTGCTGGCCGCCCTGGGCTGCGAGGTGGTCGAGCTCCCCACCGGCCCCGCGACCCGGTTCCAGCCGACGGTCGAGATGCTGGAGGCGCTCGAGACGCCGGTGCGCGGACTGGTGGTCGCCAGCCCGGCCAACCCGACCGGGACGATGCTGATGCCTGCCGAGCTCGCCGCCCTGGCCACCTGGTGCGAGGGGCACGGGGTGCAGCTGATCAGCGATGAGATCTACCACGGCATCGAGTACGCCCCGGTCCCCATGCACTCCTCGGCGTGGGAGACCTCGCGCGAGGCGGTGGTGTTCAGCTCGTTCTCGAAGTACTTCTCCATGACCGGGTGGCGGATCGGCTGGATGCTGGTCCCCGAGCGACTACGGCGCCCGGTGGACGTGCTCACCGGGAACTTCACCATCTGCCCGCCGGTGCTCTCCCAGCACGCGGCCCTCGCAGCGTTCGGCGATGCGTCGTACGCCGAGTGCGACGGCCACGTCGCGCGCTACGCGGTGAACCGTCGGCTGCTGCTCGAGGGGTTGCCGAAGCTCGGCATCGACCGGCTCGCACCGGCAGACGGCGCGTTCTACGTCTATGCCGACGTCGGGCACCTCACCGACGACTCAATGGCCTTCTGCCGCACCCTGCTCGCGGAGACGGGGATCGCGACGGCACCGGGGATCGACTTCGACACCGAGGTCGGCAACCGGCACGTGCGCCTGTCGTTCGCCGGTCGCCCCGACGAGATCAGCGAGGCGCTCGAGCGGCTCGGCCGCTGGCTGCCCTGAGCCGCGGTCAGGAGCGCGCGGTCAGCTGGCCCAGCTCGTGCCATGCGGCGTCGGTCAGCGGGTGCACATCGTGGTGGAACCACTCGCGGCACAGCGAGATCGTGCTCTCCAGCAGCTCGACCAGCAGGTCGTCGCTGTGCGAGACGCTGGCGGCGGCGATGCCGGAGACGGCCGAGTGCACGATCGCCGGAGCGCTGCGCTTGGCGAAGCTGCTGGTGTTGCCCCACCCGATGGCCGTGAAGCCCCGGGCCCAGTCCCGGGCGTGCGGCACGCCGTCGAGAGCGGCGACGGTCCGTGCGTCGAGGTGGTGCCGGTCCCGGCCCTCGAGCTGGTTGAGCATCCGCTCGCAGCGCAGCAGTCCCACCGCGGCGACCCCCTGCCGCTCGGCCGCGGTGACGGGAAGCGCGGCGAGCGCCGCCTCGCGGGCGATCCACGCATCCACCCGGGGGTCTGGGCCGTTGAGCCCGATCACCTCGGGGATGCGGGGCGCCAGCCGGTTTCGCGCGTGGTCGCCGACGTGGTCGTTGACGTCGCGCGCCAGCGAGGCGAGCAACCCGTGCGTGCACGACGGATGGTCGGACCACGGCTCACCGGCGAGGTACGACGCGAGCTCCATGAAGCACGCACCGCGCTTCGGGTTGCGGTGCTTGCCCCGGGACAGGACCGGCATCAGGTCGGGTGTGCCGTGTGACCTCGAGATCATCGTGACCAGCTCCGTGGACGCAGAGTGCCACGCACGAGGCTGGTCGTGCGCGACCGTCCCGCCAGTCTGCGCCCGATCACAGCCGGCTCACAAGACCCCCTCGGTGTCCGCTCGGGAAATGCCCCGTTGCGGCTGTCGGCGACGTCCGACCCGGCATCCGGCCTCGTGGACCACTTCCCGAGGAAGCTCGGCTACAAAGCGGCCTGCCTAGACTGGAGCCGATGACCCGGCCCCTGACCCGCCTCCCTCCGGCCCGTGCCCTGTGGCTGGCCGCGCTCTTCGCGGCGCTGACGGGCCTCTTCGGGATGCACGGGCTCGACACCCACGGCACCGACCAGATGGAAGCGGGGACGTCCCTCAGAGGACACCCCCTCACCCACCTGCCGGCCGACACGATTCGGCTCGTCGCCACTGCCGAGGATGTCCCGATGGGCGGCATCGGCGGCATGGGAGGCATGGGTGCCATGTGCGTCGCGGTCCTGCTGGCTGGGCTCGCGCTGCTCCTGGTCGCCCGGGCCGCCACCCGCTGCGCCCTCGGCGTCTCGCGACCCCTGTCCATGTCGGTCCCGATCCCGGCCCGGGGTCGCGACCCCGACCCGCCCTCCCTGCTGACGCTGTCGGTCGCCCGCTGCTGAGCGCCCACCGGTCCGCCCTCGTCCTTCGGGGCCGGTCCGGTGCCCTCGCTCGCGCTCGTCTGACACCTCTCACAGGAGACCCACCATGAAGAAGACCTCCACCCTGCTCGCGCTGCTGCTCGCGGCCGTGCTCACCCTGGCTGCCTGTGGAGGCGGCTCGGACGGCAAGACCGCTGCCGTCTCCCACGACAAGGCGGACGTGGCCTTCGCCCAGGGCATGATCCCGCACCACCGTCAGGCCGTCACGATGGCGACATTGGCCGAGAAGAAGGCCGCCTCCCCCCAGGTGAAGGCGCTGGCGAGGCGGATCGCGGGCGCCCAGGGCCCCGAGATCACCACGATGTCGAGGTGGCTGAAGGCGTGGGGCCAGACGGTCCCGTCCGGCTCCATGGGTGCGATGGGCGCACGGATGCCCGGCATGACGAGCGATGCCCAGATGGGTCGCCTCGCAGCGAGCTCGGGCGCCACCTTCGACCAGATGTTCCTGACGCTGATGGTCGCCCACCACACCGGCGCGGTCGCGATGGCCAGGACGGAGCAGGCCGACGGCCAGGACCCGCACGCGATCGCCCTCGCGAAGCGGATCCAGGCCGCGCAGACCAGGGAGATCAACACGATGAAGCAGCTGCTCGGCGTCTGAGGCCGGACTTTGGTGGTTCTCGATCCAAGGCCGCCCCTGGCGGGGTCTACTGGGGACCAGCGTGTCTCGCACCATGCGCTCTGAGCAGGAAGCAGCAGGCGCATGACCGAGGAACAGACCAACTGGAAGCCTGGCGCGATCGTCAACGGGCACATCCTGGTCGACGGCGAGGGATGGGTCCCGCTCGCCGAGCACGCGCGTCGCCTGCGTGATGCGGGAGCACCGCCGCAGTCGCCGCCCAGGTCGGCGGCATCCCAGCCGTTGTTCGATCCGTTCACCGGCGAGCGGCTGAGACCAGACCCGGCTCCGGCCGGGGCTCAGCTCACCCTGGACGACCCCTTGCCACCCGCCGCGACCGATGTCGGCCAGCTGTCCGATCCCGCTCTGACGTCGCACGGCAGCCCCTCCAGGAACGCACTGCTCGTCATCGCCGGGATCATCGTCCTTGCGCTGCTGGCCGCCGGAGTGTGGTACGTCGTCGGGCCGATGGCGAGGAAGTCCGACGCGAAGAAGGCCGAAGTCGCGTGCAAGCAGGCGTGTGCGGGACACCTATGACGACCTCAGGGGAATCGACTCGCGTCTCGATGTCGGCATGATCGAAGCCGACTACACGACGCTGGTCGGACAGGCCCAGGTCGACTTCGACCGTATCGACGGGACCGTGGCGACAGGTGGCAGCTGCGCCGCCTACACCCAGCTCGACCAGGCGTTGACCCAGTACACCGCGGCCTCGCAATACTGGAACGGCTGCATCGCAGACTACTCGTGCACCGTCAGCGAGACCGAGCTGAATGGCTGGTGGTCGACCGCCAGTGACGAGCTCGACACGATCGACTCAGCAGGAATCAGCTCCCTGGCCAGCAGCGGGACCTGAAGCGCCCCACGTGCCGCGCCGGTCGGGCGAGTAGGACCCTCCGCACAGGACGACACCCGGACCCCACACGTGGGTCCGGGTGTCGCCGATGTCTCGAGACATCGCCCTGCGGTGGCGGTGGGATTTGAACCCACGGAGGTCGTGAGACCTCACACGCTTTCGAGGCGTGCTCCTTCGGCCGCTCGGACACGCCACCGCCGAT
>JBDTXF010000261.1:0-5076 GCA_040006355.1 Nocardioidaceae bacterium
GGCCGCCGAAGGTGCCGTGCTGCTGACCCGGCAGCGGTCCGGGCGTCCCACCGCGCAGCTGACCGGGCGTCCCACCGCGCAGCTGTCCGGGCGTCCCACCGCGCAGCTGACCGGGCCTCCCACCGGGCAGCTGACCGGGCGGCTGACCGGGCAGCTGCCCGGGTCCACCGCGCATCCCGGCCCGGCCGCCGGTCTCGGAGCCGCCGTTGCCGGCGGCAGCGACGGCGCCACCGCCGAGACCGCTCAGCGCCACCGCGGTGATGGCCACCGCGGCCACGGTGCGCAGGGACCAGAGCTTCGCGGCCGGACCCGTCGGGGTCTCGACCGCGGAGGGTCTCGGCGGCGCCTCGGCGGAGGCTGGCGGCGTGGGGGCGATGTGGTGGGGGCTCTCGTCGCTCATGACGGGCAGCCTGGGTGGGCCCGCTGTCAGCGACCTGTGGGACGGCTGGCTGCCACCTGCGGAAGACCTCACAGGCTTCTCACAGAGAAGTCCCAGGGTTCCCGCATCGACCTGAGACATGCTGTGAGCATGCCGATGACGAACTCTGCCCCCGCGCTCACCCGACCCGACGGCTCACCGCTGCGTGTCCTGGTGGTCGACGACGAGGTCAACATCGCCGAGCTGATCAGCATGGCGGTCCGCTACGAGGGCTGGGAGCCCACCGTCGCGCACACCGGCAGCAAGGCCGTCAGCGCTGCCAAGGACTCCCGTCCCGACGCCGTCGTCCTCGACGTGATGCTCCCCGACTTCGACGGCATGGAGGTGCTGCGGCGCATGCGGACCCAGCACCCCGACGTCCCCGTCCTGTTCCTGACGGCTCGCGACTCGGTCGAGGACCGGGTGGCCGGGCTGACCGCTGGAGGCGACGACTACGTCACCAAGCCGTTCAGCCTCGAGGAGGTGATCGCCCGGCTGCGGGCGCTGATGCGACGGGCGGGCGCGACCGACCGTCACGAGTCCTCCCAGCTCGTCGTCGGCGACCTGAGCCTCGAGGAGGACAGCCACGAGGTGTTCCGCGACGGCGAGGAGATCCACCTGACCGCCACCGAGTTCGAGCTGCTCCGCTTCTTGATGCGCAACCCGCGGCGGGTGCTGTCCAAGCCGCAGATCCTCGACCGGGTGTGGAACTACGACTTCGGTGGCCAGGCCAACGTCGTCGAGCTCTACATCTCCTACCTCCGCAAGAAGGTCGATGCCGGACGCGCCCCGATGATCCACACGATGCGCGGCGCCGGCTACGTCCTCAAGCCGGCGGACTGAGCGTGCGCCGGCTCGTGCCCACCTCTCTGACCGGCCGGCTGGTGGCGACCTTGGTGACCCTCGTCGTGCTGGCCAGTGTGCTGCTCGCCGTGGGCACGTCCCTGGCCATGCGGGGGTTCCTCAACGGCCAGCTCGACGACCAGGTACGCCAGGCGCTGGGCCGCTCCGTGGGCCGCTACGACAGCGGCTTCGCGCAGCCGCCCCCCGGCAGCGACGGTGACGACGGACCCGGCCCGAGACTCGGCCTGGGCGACGCGGCCGGGACCCTCAGCGCCCAGTTCAGCCCCTCGGGGCAGGGGGTGGTGGTCACCTCGAGCAGCACCCGGCGGCTCCTGTCGAGCGCTGCGCTCGAGCGGCTCGACGACGTGCCGGCCGACGGTCGCATCCACGACGTCGACCTGCCGGGGGTCGGTCCCTTCCGGGTGGAGGTCAGGACCGCCGGCCCGGTCCGGCTGATCGCCGGCCTGTCCACCCACGACGTCGACTCGGCGATCGGCCAGCTGGTGGTCTCCGAGGTGCTGCTCGCCCTGGTCACCGTCGCGCTCGCCCTCGTCACGGGTCGATGGCTGGTGCGTCGACAGCTGCGGCCGCTGCGCGACGTCGCCGCCACCGCGCACGAGGTCGCGGACCTGCCGCTGTCCAGGGGGGAGATCGGCACCACTGTGCGGGTCCCCGAGGCGCTGACCGACGAGCGCACCGAGGTCGGCGCCGTCGGCGCCGCGCTCAACACGCTGCTCGTGCATGTCGAGCAAGCCCTCGACGACCGGCACCGCAGCGAGCTTCAGGTGCGTCAGTTCGTCGCCGACGCCTCCCACGAGCTGCGGACCCCGCTTTCCACGATCCACGGGTACGCCGAGCTGAGTCGTCGCACCCGGCCCTCGGACCCCGTCCAGCTCGCGCACGCGATGAGCAAGGTCGAGGCCGAGGCGACCCGGATGTCCAGCCTGGTCGAGGACCTGCTCCTGCTCGCACGCCTGGATGCCGGGCGACCGCTGGCCCGCGACGAGGTCGACCTGACCAAGCTCGTCCTGGAGACGGTGGGCGACGCACGCGTGGTCGGGCCGGACCACCGGTGGAACTTCGACCTCGCCGACGAGCCGGTCCTGGTGCTCGGCGACGAGCAGCGGCTGCACCAGGTCGTCACCAACCTGCTCAACAACGCCCGCCGGCACACGCCTCCTGGCACCCGGGTCACCGCCGGCGTCCGGCAGGACGGCGACCAGGTGGCACTCACCGTCGAGGACGACGGCCCGGGGATGTCCCCGGAGCTGGTCTCGACGGCCTTCGAGCGGTTCTCCCGCGGGGACTCCTCGCGCACCCGGGAGTCCGGCGGCGCAGGGCTCGGGCTGTCCCTGGTGGAGGCGATCACCGCGGCCCACGGCGGCACCGTGTCGGTCGAGTCCCGCCCGGGCCGCACCTGCGTCGAGGTCAGGCTGCCGGCCATCGTCGGCGCGGCCGCCCCCGCCCTTCACAGGTGAGGGACAGACACCGCACATCGATGACCCAGCGCTGACGCGCAGGGTCGGGGCATGAGCAACCAGACCCCCACCCTGACGCCCCCCCGCTCCGCCCGGCCCGGCCGGGGTGCCGAGTCGCCCGACCCCTCGGACCGGTCCGGCCTCGGCGGCCGGATCTCCAGCGTCCGGTCCTGGCGAGGCAACCCCCAGGACGCGCCGTGGGTGCGCCCGGCGCTCCTCGCGCTCCTCGTCGCCACCGCAGCCCTCTACCTGTGGGACCTCGGGGCGTCGGGGTGGGCCAACTCGTTCTACTCGGCCGCGGCCCAGGCCGGCTCGGAGTCGTGGAAGGCGTTCTTCTTCGGATCCTCCGACGCCGCGAGCTCGATCACCGTCGACAAGACGCCGGCCTCCCTGTGGGCGATGGCCCTGTCGGTGCGGGTGTTCGGGCTCTCCTCGTGGAGCATCCTCGTGCCGCAGGCCCTGATGGGCGTCGCGTCGGTCGGCCTGCTCTACGCGACGGTGCGTCGTACGACGAGGTCGCCTGCGGCCGGCCTGATCGCCGGTGCGGTGCTGGCCCTGACCCCCGTCGCGGTGCTGATGTTCCGCTTCGACAACCCCGACGCGATGCTGGTCCTGCTGATGATCGGCTCGGTCGCCTCGACGGTGCGCGCCCTGGAGTCCAGCCGGCTGCGCGCCGCCGGCCTGGTGGGGCACCCGGTCCGCTGGCTGGCGCTCGGCGGTGCCCTCGTGGGTCTCGGGTTCCTGACCAAGATGCTGCAGGCGTGCCTGGTGCTGCCGGCGCTCGCGGCTGTGTACCTCCTCGCCGCACACACCCCGATCGGCAGGCGCATCGGCCATCTGCTGGTCGCCTTCGGCTCGATGATCCTGGCGGCCGGCTGGTGGATCGCGATCGTCGAGCTGTGGCCGGCCTCCTCCCGTCCCTTCATCGGCGGGTCCCAGAACAACTCGATCCTCGAGCTGACGCTCGGCTACAACGGCTTCGGGCGCCTCACCGGTGACGAGGTCGGGTCCGTCGGCGGCGGTGGCGGCGCCACCGGCGGCAACTGGGGCGCGACCGGCGTCCTGCGGATGTTCAACAGCGAGATGGGCGGACAGATCGCCTGGCTGGTGCCTGCGGCACTGATCCTGCTCGGTGCCGGGCTCTGGCTCACCCGGCGCAACGCGCGTCAGGACCTGATGCGCGCCGGGCTGGTGGTCTGGGGACTGTGGCTGCTGGTGACCGGCCTGACCTTCAGCTTCATGGCCGGCATCTTCCACTCCTACTACACGATCGCGCTCGCGCCGGCTGTGGCCGCGCTGGTCGGCATCGGCGCGACGCTGCTCTGGAGCAGGCGTGAGTCCTACGCGGCAGCGATCGTGATGTCGTGCACCGTCGCGTTCACCACGGCCTTCGCGTTCTTCCTGCTGGACCGCACCTCGGACTACCTGCCCTGGCTGAAGTGGGTCGTCGCACTGGTCGGGCTGTCGGCCGCCCTGATGCTCGTCGGGGTCCGCCACCTGCCGCGCCGGGTCGGGCTGGTGGTCGCCACGGCCGCCCTGCTGGCCGGGCTGGCCGCGCCCACGGCGTACTCCCTGACCACGGCGGGCACGCCGCACACCGGCTCGATCCCGACCGCGGGGCCGAGCAGTGGCGGCGGGTTCGGCGGCATGGGTGGCGGCACGGGTGGCGCGGGCTTTCGCGGGTTCCCTGGCGGCACACCGCCGACCCAGGGCCAGGCGCCCGGTGGGAGGACCGGCGGGACCGCGACGCGCGGCGGCGCCTCGACCGGCGGCCTGCTGCAGGGCAGCACGTCGAGCAGTGCGATCACCGCGCTGATGAAGGCCGACGCGGGGTCCTACACCTGGGCGGCGGCGGCGATCGGCTCCAACACGGCGTCCGGCTACCAGCTGGCCAGCGAGGAGCCGGTGATGGCGATCGGCGGCTTCAACGGCAGCGACCCGAGCCCGACGCTGGAGCAGTTCAAGCAGTACGTCGCCGACGGTCAGATCCACTACTTCATCGCCAGCAGCATCGGCGGCGGAGGAGGAGGCGGCGGCAACAGCAGCGGCACGAGCAGCGAGATCACCAGCTGGGTCGAGGCCGCCTTCACCGCCACGACCGTCGGCAGCACCACGCTCTACGACCTGTCGGGCGGGATCCAGTGAGCGAGCTGCTGCAGCCGATGAACCAGCTCGGGAGCGCCTCGGGCAGGAAGAGCGCCACCGTGCTCGACGTGGTCATCCCGGTCTACAACGAGGAGGCCCAGCTCGGTGCTTCGGTGGAGCGGGTGCTGGCCCACCTGCGGACGATGCCCTGGGACTTCAGGATCACCATCGCGGACAACGCCAGCACCGACC
>JBDTXF010000262.1:0-5040 GCA_040006355.1 Nocardioidaceae bacterium
CGGCATCGAGGCCGACCTGCTGCCGGTGTGCGAGAGCTACGGCATGGGGGTGCTGCCCTGGAGCCCGCTGGCCGGCGGCTGGCTGAGCGGGCGCTACCGCAAGGGCCAGGACGCCCCGGCCTCGCAGCGCGCCGAGCGGATGCCGTCCCGCTACGACCTCTCGACCCCCGCCAACCAGGCCAAGCTCGAGGCCGTCGAGCAGCTCGCCGTGCTCGCGGAGGAGGCCGGCATCTCCGTGGTGCACCTCGCGCTGGCCTTCGTGCTGCACCAGCCCGCCGTCACGGCGCCGATCATCGGCCCGCGCACCCAGGAGCACCTGGACTCCCAGCTCGGCGCCGCCGACGTCACGCTGTCGGCGGACGTCCTGGACCGCATCGACGAGATCGTGCCGCCCGGCACCACCCTGTCGGACTTCGACAAGGGGTACGTCGCACCGGCGCTGCAGGACGCGGCTCTGCGCCGGCGACGCACCGCCTGAGCCTCAGGCGGTCGCGTCGAACGCCGAAGCGACCACGTCGAAGGCCTCGGTGAGCAGCGCGTCGGCGATCACCAGCGGCGGCAGGAACCGGATCACGTTGCCGTAGGTTCCGCAGGTCAGCGTCACCACGCCCTGGGAGTGGCAGTACGCCGAGATGGCCCCGGCGCGCGCGGCGTCGGGCTGGTGCCCGTCGGGGCCGACGATCTCCGCGGCGATCATGGCGCCCCGGCCGCGCACCTCGCCGAGGCACTCGTGCTTGTCCGCGATCGAGGCGAGCCGCTCCCCGACCAGGGCGCCGATCTCACGCGCTCGGGCCGGCAGGTCCAGCTCGCGCATCGTCTGGATCGAGCCCAGGGCCGCCGCGCAGGCCACCGGGTTGCCTCCGAAGGTGCCACCGAGGCCGCTGGCGTGCACGGAGTCCATCATCTCCGCGCGGCCGGTGACCGCCGCCAGCGGGAACCCGCCGGCGATGCCCTTGGCGGTGGTCACCAGGTCGGGGACCACACCCTCGTGCTCGCAGGCGAACCAGTCGCCGGTGCGGCAGAACCCGGTCTGGATCTCGTCGGCGACGAAGACGATGCCGTTCGCCTGCGTCCACTCGCGCAGCCGCGGCAGGAAGCCCTCGGCCGGGACGACGAAGCCGCCCTCACCGAGGATCGGCTCGATCACCAGGCAGGCGAGGTTGGCCGCACCGACCTGCTTGTCCAGCACGTCGATCGCCCGGTCGGCGGCGGCCGCACCGCTGATCGGGGCGGGCTCGCGGAACGGGTAGGACATCGGCGCCCGGTAGACCTCGCCCGCGAACGGCCCGAAGCCGGCCTTGTAGGGCATCGACTTGGAGGTCATCGCCATGGTCAGGTTGGTGCGGCCGTGGTAGGCGTGGTCCACCACCGCGACCGCATCGCGCCCGGTGTGGGCGCGGGCCACCTTGACGGCGTTCTCGACGGCCTCGGCACCCGAGTTCAGCAGCACCGACTTCTTCGCGTGGTCCCCCGGAGTGACCTCGGCGAGCAGCTCGCCGACGTCGACGTAGGCGTCGTAGGGGGTGACCATGAAGCAGGTGTGCGTGAAGGCCCGGACCTGCTCGACGACCCGCTCGACGACGTGCGGAGCGGCGTTCCCGACGCTCGCGACCGCGATGCCCGAGCCCAGGTCGATCAGCGAGTTGCCGTCGACGTCGAGGAGCACCTCGCCGCCGGCCGCCTCGATGAACACCGGGAGGGTCGTCCCGACCCCCGCTGCCACGTGCTGCGCGCGACGCGCGAGCTTCTCCTGCGAGCGCGGCCCGGGGATGGCGGTGACCAGGCGGCGCTCCTGGGGGAGACCGGGTCCGCCGGCGGTGTGCGCGGAGGGGTCGGCCGAGGTCTGGGCCGAGGTCTGGGCTGAGGTCTGGGCTGAGGTCTGGGCGGGGATGACGGTCACGGCTCCACAGTAGTCAGTCCTGCGCCGGCGGGGCCACGTCCCCGCGGGGCCTGTGGCAGGGTCCGGCAGGATGGGGCGGTGAGCACTCGTCGCGACATCGTCCTGCTCGGCTCGACCGGGTCGATCGGCACCCAGGCGCTCGACGTCGTGCGGGCGAACCCGGACCGGTTCCGGGTGGTCGCGATGACCGCGGGCGGCTCCCAGCCGGACCTGTTCGCGGCGCAGGTCGAGGAGTTCCGCCCGGCGTTCGCGGACCTCGGTGAGGATGCGTCCGTCGAGGCGGCGGGGCGGGAGTGCGACGTGGTCCTCAACGCGATCACCGGTGCGGTCGGCCTGCGCCCCACCCTGGCCGCGCTGGACGCCGGGAGCACCCTGGCCCTGGCCAACAAGGAGTCGCTGATCATCGGCGGGCCGATCGTGACCGGCAGGGCGAAGCCCGGCCAGATCGTCCCGGTCGACTCCGAGCACAGCGCGCTGGCACAGTGCCTGCGCGCGGGCCGACACGACGAGGTACGCCGTCTCGTGGTCACCGCCAGCGGCGGGCCCTTCCGTGGGCGCAGCCGTGAGGACCTGCACGACGTCACCCCGGCGCAGGCGCTCGCGCACCCGACCTGGTCGATGGGTCCGATGGTGACGGTGAACTCCGCGACCCTGGTCAACAAGGGCCTCGAGGTGATCGAGGCGCACCTGCTCTTCGACATCCCGTTCGACCGGATCGAGGTCGTGGTGCACCCCACCTCGGTGGTGCACTCGATGGTCGAGTTCTACGACGGGTCCACCATCGCGCAGGCGTCCCCGCCGTCGATGCTGATCCCGATCGCACTGGGGCTCGGCTGGCCCGACCGGGTGCTCGACGCCGCGCCGCCCGTGGACTGGTCGCGTCCCTCGACCTGGGAGTTCCTTCCCCTCGACGACGAGTCCTTCCCGGCGGTGCGGCTGGCCCGCGAGGCCGGCACGCGCGGCGGCACCGCCCCGGCGGTCTACAACGCCGCCAACGAGGTCTGCGTGCGGGCCTTCCTCGACGGTGAGATGAGGTTCACCGACATCGTGCCCACCGTGGAGCGCGTCCTCGCGGCCCACGACGTACTCTCGACAGAGACGGGCGCGACCGTCGAGGACGTGCTGGGGGCAGACGCCTGGGCGCGCTCGAGGGCAGCCGCACCACAGAACTCGTAGAGGATCCTGCTCCATGACAGTGCTGACGTATGCAGTGGGCGTGCTGCTGTTCGTCTTCGGGGTGGCCGCGTCCATCGGTCTGCACGAGCTGGGTCATCTGGTGCCCGGCAAGCTCTTCGACGTCAAGGTGACGCAGTACTTCGTCGGCTTCGGCCGCACGCTGTGGTCCCGCCGCCGCGGCGAGAC
This sequence comes from Nocardioidaceae bacterium, assembly GCA_040006355.1. GTDB lineage: Bacteria > Actinomycetota > Actinomycetes > Propionibacteriales > Nocardioidaceae > Nocardioides_B. Next base: position 3,263 of record JBDTXF010000262.1, read on the forward strand.
GGAGTACGGCGTGAAGGCGGTGCCCCTGGGCGGCTACGTCAAGCTCGTGGGGATGCTGCCGCCGAACCCGGACGCCCTGCCGGACGACGACCCGGGTGCGGTCCGCTCGTCGAACACCGGGATGTTCGCGCAGCTGATGTCGGACGCCCGCGCCGCGGAGTACGAGCACGTCGAGGAGGCCGACAAGGACCGGCTGTTCTACAAGCTGGCCTGGTGGAAGAAGATCGTCGTGATGGCGTCCGGGGTGATGACCAACCTGGTGATCGCCTTCGTGCTCTTCGCCATCGTGTTCATGGGCCACGGGATCGCCAGCAGCACCCGGACCGTCTCGAGCGTCTCCCAGTGCGTGATCGCCGTGGCGAAGGTCGACCAGGCGACCCGAGCCTGCACGGCCTCGGACCCCGAGTCCCCGGCGAAGATCGCCGGCATCCTGCCCGGGGACACCATCGTGTCCTTCAACGGCCGCGCGATGCCCGACTGGGCGGCGCTGCAGAAGGCGATCCACGGCAACGAGGCTGGGGCCGCCCTCATCGGCGTCGAGCGCGACGGCAGGCGGCTGACGCTGAGGACCAGCACGACCGTCTCCACGCGGATCGACCCGAGCAACCCCGAGCGGATCACCCGCGGCGGGTTCCTGGGCATCTCCCCGGCCCAGGCCAACCAGCGCCAGGACCTCGGCTTCGTCGTCTCGACGATGGCGCACGGCACCTGGGCGACCGTGCAGGCCGTCGGCTCGATGCCGGTCAAGCTCTACCACGTCGCCCGCGCGTCGGTCGGTCTGGAGAAGCGCGACGTCAACGGACCGATGAGCGTGGTCGGCGCCGGCCGGGTCGCGGGGGAGATGACCTCGCAGCGCGCGGTCCCGCTCGCCGACCGGTTCTTCAACGTGCTGCTGCTGATCGCCGGTCTGAACCTCTTCCTCGGGATGTTCAACCTGGTGCCGCTGCCTCCCCTGGACGGCGGACCGATCGCCACCACGCTCTACGAGGCCGCCCGCCGGGGGATCGCCCGGCTGCGCAAGCGACCGGACCCGGGGTTCGTGGACAGCGCCAAGCTGCTGCCCATCACCTATGTGATGGCAGGGGTCATCCTGGTGGCCAGCCTGGTGCTCATCTACGCCGACATCGTCGCCCCCATCAGCCTCAGCTAGCCGCTACGACGAACCAAGGAGTCTCATGACCTCGATCGACCTGGGGATGCCGGCCGCGCCGCCGCCGGTGCTCGCACCGCGCCGCAAGACCCGTCAGATCAAGGTCGGCAAGGTCCTCGTCGGCGGCGACGCCCCGGTGTCCGTGCAGTCCATGACGACCACGCTCACCTCCGACGTGAACACCACGCTCCAGCAGATCGCCGAGCTGACCGCGGCCGGGTGCGACATCGTCCGGGTCGCCTGCCCGAGCCAGGACGACGCCGATGCGCTCGCCGAGATCGCCCGGCACTCCCAGCTCCCGGTGATCGCCGACATCCACTTCCAGCCGAAGTACGTCTTCGCGGCGATCGACGCCGGCTGCGCCGCGGTCCGGGTCAACCCGGGCAACATCCGCAAGTTCGACGACCAGGTCAAGGAGATCGCGGCCGCCGCCAAGGACCGGGGCACCTCGATCCGGATTGGCGTGAACGCCGGCAGCCTGGACAAGCGGATCTATGAGAAGTACGGCAAGGCCACCCCCGAGGCGCTCGTCGAGTCGGCCGTCTGGGAGGCGTCGCTGTTCGAGGAGCACGGCTTCCACGACTTCAAGATCTCGGTCAAGCACAACGACCCGGTCGTGATGGTGCAG
>JBDTXF010000263.1:0-5025 GCA_040006355.1 Nocardioidaceae bacterium
TGATCACGCAGAGCTTCCTCTACAACGCCATCTTCTTCACCTACGCGCTGGTGCTCAAGAACTTCTACGGACTCAGCAGCTCCCAGGCTGCCGTCTACTTCTTCCCCTTCGCGATCGGCAACCTGCTGGGACCACTGGTGCTCGGCAAGTTCTTCGACACCGTGGGCAGGCGTCGCATGATCGGCGGCTGCTACTCGATCTCCGGGATCATCTTGGGCATCTCCGCCGTGCTGTTCCTGGGAGATCACCTGAACCCTGTCACCCACACCGCGTTCTGGTGCGTGGCGTTCTTCTTCGCCTCCGCCGGCGCCTCCGCGGGCTACCTGACCGTGTCGGAGATCTTCCCGCAGGAGGTCCGCGGTCAGGCCATCTCCTACTTCTTCGCCGTCGCCCAGGTCTTCGGATCGCTGGGCCCGGTCTTCTACGGGTGGCTGATCGGGGACGGCAAGGACCGGCAACCCATGTTCTGGGGCTACCTGATCGCGACCGCGATCATGATGGTCGGCGCGCTCGTCGCGGTCGTGTGGGGTGTCGACGCCGAGGGCAAGTCACTCGAGGAGATCGCCCCGCCGTTGACCGAGCATGACGAGCAGGGCAACTCGATCACCCATCTGCCCGTCTGAGGAGGCGCGCATGTCCGCAGCAGCGACCGACCGGCCCTACACCGTGGTGGTCGGGGTGAGCGCCACGTCGAAGTCGCCGGCCGCCTTGGTGTGGGCGGCTGGCCAGGCCAAGGTCAACCACGGGCACCTGATCGCGGTGCGCGTGCTCAAGCGACCCACCTCCCCCGACGCATCCACCACCCCGCCGTACGAGGGCCACCCGGGCCAGGGCGCGGCCGACCAGCAGGACGACCTCGCGGCCGACGTCGCCGAAGCGCTCGGACCCGAGCACGAGGCCGAGTGCCGGGTCCTGCACGGGGGCAGGCGCAAGAGCCTGCTGGCCGTGGCTCACGGTGCGGACCTGCTGGTCATCGACGCTGCACAGACGCCGTTCTCCTCGTCGCTGCTGGCACATCGGATCATCGCCGCGGCCGAGTGCCCGGTGGTGGTCCTGCCGCCGGCGATGACCGAGGGGCCGCCGTCGGGGATCTCCAGGGCGGGACGTGCCGTGGGGCAGGCCGCCCTGCGGGCGGTGGGCACGAGCGGCCGGCCGGGGTACCGCCCACCAGAGTGGCGCTGAGACCGAGGCCGTCGAGGCCGTCGAGAAGGACCGCACCGAGCTGGTCGTCGTGGGTGTGGACACCGACGATGACGTCGTCCGTCGTCGTTGCGCGAGTCAGTCACCCGATGGCAGGACCGAGTCGTTGGCATCGGGGGTTCCTCGGAAGCGGCGGCTGGGCCATGTGCCACGCCCACCGACCAGCGTGAGCAGCGCCGGGACCATCAGGGTGCGAACGACGAGCACGTCCATCAGGATGCCGAGACCGACAGCGAAGGCGAGCTGCCGGAACGGCAGCAGCGGCACCAGCGCCAGCAGTCCGAAGCTCGCGGCCAGTGCGAGTCCGGCGGCTGTGACCGCGACGACAGCAGGGGGGAGTGCATCGATCACCGCGCCCCTGACCGACCGTCCGCTCGCGGCTTCCCAGACGTGCCCCACGGTGAAGATGTTGTAGTCGGAGCCGAACGCCAGGAGGAGGACCGCTGCAGCGAACGGCACGTAGAAGGTGAGGCCCTGCCCCGGGTCCAACCAGCTGAACAGGGCAGTGGTGATGCCGAGAGTGGCGCAGACGGAGAGCACCGAGGTCAGCAGCAGGAGGACGGAGTCGAGCGCCGCGCGCAGGAACACGAGCAGCATCAGCAGGTTGGTGATCATCGCCGCGATCGCGATGCGCATCAGGTCGCTCTCGGTCTGGTGAACGATGAACGAAGCGGTCGCGGAGTCCCCGCTCAAGCCATAGCTCGTGCCACCCAGCCCACTCGCCCGCATCAGCGTCGGGAGCCTCGACTCCAGCGCATCGACCGTTGTCACGGCATCGGCGCCGAGGGGTTTGTCATCGAGCACGACGAGGTATCGCGCGGCGTTCTCGTCCCGGGTCACCAGGAGTGGCGTCTGCACCGGGATGGGCTGGGAGCCCGGACCCAGCACGCCGGCCACGCCTGGCTGCTGTGACATGGCGGTCCCGAAGCGCCGCAGGGCGGCCTGCTTCGACCCCACCGCGTCGCCTTGGAGGAGCACCACGGTGGGCGAGAGGATCCCCAGTGCGAAACCCTCCTGGGCGCTGATCGCGGTCTGGCGGATCGGAGCCTGGCGGGGCAGCGCACTGACGAAGGAGACCCCCAGCTGCAAGTGGAGCAGCGGGCTCGCGGCGAGCAGCATCCCCCCCAGGCAGGACATCAGGACGACGGTTGCGACCGACCTTCGCGATGCGATCCTGGTGACCACCGTGTGGAGCCCGCGGCGCCGTGTGGTGGATGCACGGTGGCGGGCGGACGTGCGTCCGGTCAGGCGGCGGACCAACCCGTCGGCACGGGGGACGGGCCGTGATGGCCAGAAGATGAGATCTCCCAGCACGGCGATCAACGCCGGCACCAGGGTCACCGCCACCAGCAGCCCCACGACGATCGTGAAGGCGAGCGCGGGTCCGAGGGCCCGGAAGAAGGGTGACGTCGCGGCGAGCAGGGTGGCAGTTCCGGCGGCGACGGCGACACCGGCGACGGTGACGATGGGTCCTGATCGCGCGATCGCCCGGGTCGACGCCACCCGCGTCGGGAGTCCGCGCCCGCGCTCGTTCCTGAGGGCCGAGCAGAAGAACACCACGTAGTCGGTCACCACCCCGAGCAGCAGCGCCACCACGACCGGCTTGAGCTCGTCGGGACTGGGCAGGTCGAACAGCTGCGTCACGAGCCCGGACACCCTGAACGTCGCGACATAGGCGACGCCGGCGGTGAGCACCGTCAGCGCCGGTGTGACCAGCGACCGGAACCCCAACCCGACAATGAGCATGATCGCCAACAAGGTGGCGAGCTCCACGGTCGGCAGCGACTCGGTGATGATGTCGCCCTGCTCGTCGCGCGCCGGCGCCGAGCCGGTGACCCCGACGACATGGTCGCGGGGCTCGAAGAACCGGTCGGCGTAGTCATGGGCGGCGCGGGTGCGTGCGCCGAGCGAGGTGTCCGGGCCGAACAGCAGATAGGTGAGGGCGGTGGTGCTGTTCTCACTGGAACCCGGAAAGAGCCCGGCCGTGTTCGTGATCGGCAGGGCCCCCAGGATGGGCTTGACGTCCCCCGCACGACCGGTGTCCACCGACACGGCCCGGACGACGGTGCGGGCCTGGGCGTACGGCGAGAGGCCGGCAGGATCGCGCTGAACGACCACCGTTCGCGCGATGAGCGGGAAGCCGAACAGCTCGAAGGACCGCTTCTCGACCTGCACCGCTGGGGTGTCCGCAGACAGGATCCCTTTGAGTCCGCTTCCCCCGCCGGATCCACCCAGGCTCGGGAAGAGCACCACGGACGCCACCGTCGCCAGCGCCCAGAAGCCGATCACCCACCAGCGGGCCGCGACGACGAATCTCGCGTATGTCCACGCGAGCCCCGACCCCTGGGACGTGTCGTCCACGGCTGGTCGCTCAGGCAGACGGTCGTCGGATGGCAAGGCGCGCCAGCTCTGCGTCGGCCAACCTGCGCGCGTCCTCGCGTGCGAGGAGTTGATCCGCCGGGTCGGCGACCAGGCGTGCGATCTCGTCGTACGACAACGCTCGGCGCGCGTGCTCAGCGAGATAGCGGTCGAGTCCCTCGTCGTCGGGCCGGCGCCCGATCTGGTCGCGGAGGCGGACGACGTCTCGATGACGACTCAGGCGCAGAGGGAGGTAGAACCCGATCACGGGTGCGATCGAGATCCCCGCGATCGTGAGGCCGAGCAGAAGCGCGAGCTGGTGCAGCTGGCCCCTGATCTCCTGTCCCCGCACGGTGATCTGGTCCGCAGTGGTGACGACCTGGCCACCGATCTCACCGGCGCGGTCGGGGACCAGTGGAAGGTCGGACAGGTCGCTCAGCGACTGGCCCACCGAGTGCAGCGCCCGGCCGGACGAGCTGATGGTCTCACCGGTGTCCGCCGCCTGCCACAACGTGAGGCCCGTCCATCCTGCGAGCACCACCCAGAGCACCACCCAGAAGAGGATGAGCCCGTCCCACCTGCGCAGCGTCCTGCTGTCGACTTCCCGGAACGTGGCTGCCATGTGATGTTCATACCAGATGTGGGGTAGACCTGAGGGTGACCAAGTCGCGATGACGAGGGAGGACCTATGAGCGACCAAACACCCAAGCAGGGTTGGGGAGGCCTGTTGATCCCGGCTGCGACGTTTCTGGTCGGGTTGTTGATCGGAGGCCTCGTGATCGGCGTAGGCAGGAGCGGCGGGGACTCCTCGAACGCGGCCGGAGACCCGGCGTCGAGCAGCGGCGCGAGCGGCAGCCCGTCGTCGACGACAGGGGCCTCTGCGTCCCCAGGTGAGACCGTCGTGACCGTCCCCGCCGAGTGCCAGAAGGCTGCTGACAAGGTGCGGGAGGCGACCAAGCTTCTGCGCAGCACGGTGGGCGATGTCCGGAACTTCAAGCCCAACCAGATCATCGATGCACTCAACCGCCTGGAGGACCTGGACAACCAGACGCGTCCCCTGCTGCACAGGTGCTCGCAGGTCGAGGTGACCACTGGTGCCACACTGGTCCCATCGGCCTCCCCGTCCGGGTCCTGAGGGACTCTGCCAGGTGACCATCTCGGCAAGTGGGTCGAGGTCCTCGCCGAGTGCACCGCAACCCACATGCCCTTGCGAAACGAGATAATTGCGTATTGGCAAACGTTGCGAGGAGACATGTAGAGTGCGGCTGCGGGCCCCCGTCGGGGGATGGGGGCCGGCGCCAAGGACGTTCCGGGTGTCCGGTTCGAGAGAAGGCCGTGGCACCGCGCGCGTGGGGTGGGGGATCTGTGATGCGCATCTTGATGGTCTCGGCGCTGTGCGCAGCGCTCGTGCTGGTGGGAGCCGCGCATCCGGCGGCGGCGTCCCCGGGCAGGCCTGCTCCGCAGAGC
>JBDTXF010000264.1:0-5019 GCA_040006355.1 Nocardioidaceae bacterium
CGGTCGGGGTTGAGGAACCGCTCGAAGAACAACCCGTGCTGCAGCGGGTCGAGATCGGTGATGCGCATCGCGTAGGCCGCCATCGAGCCGGCTCCCGAGCCCCGGCCGGGACCCACCCGGATGCCGTTGTTCTTGGCCCAGTTGATGAAGTCGGCGACCACCAGGAAGTAGCCCGGGAAGCCCATCGACTTGATCACGTCGATCTCGAAGTCGGCCTGCTTGCGCACCGGGTCGGGGATGCCGTCGGGGTAGCGGAAGCCCAGCCCCCGGTCGACCTCCTTGACGAACCAGGAGTCCTCGGTCTCCCCGTCGGGCACCGGGAAGCGCGGCATGTAGTTGGCCGACTCGTCGAACTCGACGTGACAGCGCTCGGCGATCAGCAGGGTGTTGTCGCACGCCTCGGGCAGGCCGTTGCGCTCGCCCCACAGCTCACGCATCTCGGCGGCCGACTTGATGTAGTAGGAGTCGCCGCTGAACTTGAACCGCTTCGGGTCGGCCATCGTGCTGCCCGAGGAGACGCACAGGAGGTGCTCGTGGGCCGAGGCGTCGCCCGGGTTGGTGTAGTGCGAGTCGTTGGTGGCGACCGGCGGGATCCCGAGGTCCTTCGAGAGCCGCAGCAGGCCGTCGCGCACCCGGGTCTCGATGGACAGCCCGTGGTCCATCAGCTCGAGGAAGAAGCTGTCCCGGCCGAAGATCTCCTGGAAGTCCCCGGCCGCGGCCCGGGCCTTCTCGTAGTCGCCGATGCGCAGCCAGGTCTGGACCTCGCCCGAGGGACAGCCGGTGGTGCCGATCAGTCCCTTCGCGTGCTCGGCGAGCAGCTCGCGGTCGGCCCGCGGCTTGTAGAAGAAGCCCTCGATGGAGGACCGGGACGACAGCCGGAACAGGTTGTGCATGCCCTCGGTGGTCTCCGCGAGCAGCGTCATGTGGGTGTAGGCGCCGCTGCCCGAGACGTCGTCGTCACCGCCGTTGTTCCACCGCACCCGCTTGCGGTCGAAGCGCGAGGTGTTCGGGGTGAGATAGGCCTCCATGCCGATGATCGGCTTGACCCCGGCGGCGCGGGCCTTGGCATAGAAGTCGTAGGCGCCGAACACGTTGCCGTGGTCGGTCATCGCGATCGCGCCCATCCCGAGCTCGGCGGTGCGGGCGAACATCTCCCCGAGGCGGGCCGCGCCGTCGAGCATGGAGTACTCGGTGTGCACGTGGAGGTGAACGAACGAGTCCGCTCCTGAGCCGCCTGACATGGGAGGTGACCACCCCTTCCGGAACCACTCACGGGCCCACGCGATCCACAGACGAGCACACTGACAAAGACCGAGGGACGCTCGGCCGACCTTCTGGGGGAAGAGCCGTCAGCCTACGCGACCCGAGAGGTCGATCCTGGCATGACCCACCGACAGGACCGGTGCGCCGGACGGCCGTTCAGCCCTGGGCCGCGGCGCCCCAGCCGCTCCAGGAGTCCACCTCGACCCAGGCGCTGATCCGGCGCCGGTCGCGGGTCGGGTAGGGCTTGCCGGTGTAGTGCACCGAGAGCCGGTCGATGTCGACCAGGTCGGGGTCGTCGACCAGCTCCACGACCCGTCCCTGCAGGCTGACGTGGGTGTACCAGCTGTGCTCGTCGAGCGCCGTCAGAGAGACGCGCGGGTCGTTGCGGAGGTACTCCAGGCGCTTGCGGGCCTCGTCCATGTTGACCAGGAGCCGGTCGCCGTCCAGGACGTACCAGGTGGCCACCGAGACCGGCTGCCCGTCCGGGCGCAGGGTGGTGACCACCGCCGGGTTGGGCCTCCCGAGCAGCTCGCGGACGTCGTCGGGCAGGGGTGCGGTGCTCATCGTGCCTCCAAGGCTGGTCAGGACGGCTCGGCGCCGCCGCTCAGACCGTGCAGCCGTCGGGCCGCACGCCTCGTCGGCGCCGTGCCCACCCTGTACCGGGGTGCCGGCCATCGTCAACGGAGCGCGCTCGCTCCAGGCCCGCTCCAGCACGGCGAGCAGCCGGTCGGCGAGCTGGGCGCCGGAGACGCCGTAGCGCCGGTCGACCACGAAGTACGGCACGCCGTTGATCCCGAGCCCGCGCGCCTCCGTCTCGTCGGCGCGCACCTGCTCGGCGTACGTCCCCTCGGCCAGCACCCGCTCGACCTCGGCGCGGTCCAGCCCGGCCTCGGCGGCGAGGGGGACCAGCGTGGCGCGGTCGCCGACAGGGCGCCCGTCGGTGAAGTGGGCCCGCATCAGCCGCTCCTTGAGCGCCCCGTGGAGCCCGTGCGCGGCCGCGAGGTGGAGCTATGCCGAGGACTCCGCGGCGTCCAGGCTCTCGCTGATCACCTGGGCCATGATCCGCCGGATCCGCTCCTCGCCCAGGTCCGGAGCGACCCGGGCCATCCGCGCCACGATCTCGTCCTCACGCGCCCGGTCCCGGCCCGCGTGGCCCGGGACCGGCTTGAGCCGCTGGACGCCGGCGGTGAGGCGGGCCCGCTCGCCGAGCAGCTCGGCCAGCCGGTCGTCGACGAGATCGATGCGCCGCCGCATGCCGGCCAGGGACGCCGGGTCCGGCCAGGCCATCTCGATGTCGGGCTGCTGCTCCTCGTTGTCCGACCCGTCGGTCCGGCGCACCTCACCGAAGCCGTGCCGGGCGTAGAACCGCTGCGCGGGGTCGTTGGTCTCGAAGACCCACAGACCGAGGCCCTCGGGACGACGGCTCTTGGCGAGGTCGAGCAGCGCCGAGCCGATGCCGTGCCCGGTCAGCTGCGGGGCGACGTAGAGCGAGTGCACCCAGTCGTGCTCGAGCAGCAGCAGGGCCACGACCGCGTCGTCCCGCTCGGCCAGCCAGAGCTCGGTGCCGGGAGCGTCCACCCGGCCGCGCATCCAGCGGCGTACGTCGTCGGGTGGGTGAACCGGCGGCGGGACCGCCGGGCGGGCCGCCTCCCGGGCGTCCAGGTAGAGCGAGGCCACCGCGTCGGCGTCCTCGGCGGTGGCCTGGCGGACCGTCAGGTCGGCGTCAGACGGCATCGCGCAGGGCGTCCAGCGCTTGCTGGAGGTCGGCAGGATAGTCCGAGCTGTACTCGACGTACTCCCCGCTCTCCGGGTGCTCGAACCCGAGGCGTACGGCGTGCAGCCACTGCCGCGTGAGCCCCACCCGTGCTGCGAGGGTGGGGTCCGCGCCATAGGTGAGGTCACCGAGGCACGGGTGCTTGAGCGCCGCCATGTGCACCCGGATCTGGTGCGTGCGGCCGGTCTCGAGGTGCACCTCGAGAAGACTGGCGAAGCGGTGCGCCTCGAGGGTCTCGTAGTGGGTGATGCTGGCCTTGCCGTCGCCCATCACCGCGAACTTGTAGTCGTGCTTGGGATGTCGGCCGATGGGGGCGTCGATGGTGCCCTGCAGCGGGTCGGGATGGCCCTGCACCAGCGCGTGGTAGACCTTGTCGACCGTGCGGTGCCGGAACGCGTTCTTGAGCACGGAGTAGGCCCGCTCGGACTTCGCGATCACCATCACCCCGGACGTGCCGACGTCGAGGCGCTGGACGATGCCCTGACGCTCCGCCGCCCCGCTGGTGGAGATCCGGAACCCGGCCGCGACGAGGTGGCCGACGACGGTGGGGCCGGACCAGCCCGGGCTCGGGTGGACCGCCACCCCGACGGGCTTGTCGATCACCACGATCGCGTCGTCGTCGTGCAGGATCGAGATCCCCTCGACCATCTCGGGCACGACCGCCACCGGGTCGACCGCCGCGGGGATGGCGACGTCGAGCATCGAGCCGCCCTCGACCCGGTCCGACTTGGCGGGGTGCTTCCCGTCCACGAGGACGTGCCCGGCCTTGACCAGGTCGGCGGCCCGCGAGCGCGACAGCCCGAACATCCGGGCGATCGCGGCGTCCACGCGCTCGCCGGACAGCCCGTCCGGCACGGTGACGGTGCGGTGGTCGTGTCCGGCTGGCGTGGGCACCCCGGAGGCGGGCTGGGTCACGGGGTGGAGCCTCCGCCGGCGGCCTGCTTGGTGCGGCCACCCGCGACGGTGATCCCGCGGACCGCCTGGATGACGATCAGCACGGCCGCGACGTTGATGCACATGTCGGCCACGTTGAAGATCGGCCAGTGCGGCAGCGCCACGAAGTCGACCACCTGGCCGCGCAGCACGCCCGGGGCCCGGAACACGCGGTCGGTGAGGTTGCCGAGGATGCCGGCCAGCAGGAAGCCCAGCGCGAGCGCCCAGCCGATGCTGCCGAGCCGCCGCGCCACCCAGAGCACCGCACAGGCGGCGCCGATCGCGACACAGCTGAGCGCCACGGTGTACGACGTCCCGGTGCTGAACGCCGCACCCGGGTTGCGGGCGAGGTCGAGCGTCACGAAGCTGCCGATGACGTGCCGGGCCGGCTGGCCGGTGAGGCCGGAGACAGCCAGTGTCTTGGTGGTCAGGTCCAGGGCGTAGCCGAGGAGCGCGATCGTCGCGAAGAGGGCCAGCGAGCGGGATCGGGTGCCACGCCGACGGCTGCGGTCGGCACCTGGATGGACCGGGTCGCTGGGGTTCAGCGACGCTCCTCGCGCTGCTTGCATGACAGGCACAGTGTGGCACGCGGGAACGCCATCACCCGCATCTTGCCGATCGGCTCCCCACAGCTCTCGCAGACGCCGTAGCTGCCGTTCTCGATGCGGGCGATCGCCCGCTCGATCTGGGCCAGCATCTCCCGCGCGTTGTTGGCCAGTGTCATCTCGTGGTCGCGCTCGAAGGTCGTGGACCCTACGTCGGCCTGGTCGTTGCCCGCGCCGTCGCCCGCGTCGCGCATCAGGTCGTGCAGCTCGTGCTCGGCCAGGTTGAGCTCGGAGCGGAGCCGGGACCGGTCGGTGTCGAGCTCGGTGCGCACCTCGGTCAGCTCAGCGGCGGTCCACGGCTTCTCACCGGCCTTCACCGCGAGCCTGCGGGCGACCGTCCTGGTCGAGGTCGCCGGCTTCTTCGCCACCGTCTTCTGGGCGACCGGCTTCTTCGCCACCGTCTTCTTCGCCACCGTCTTCTGGGCGACCGTCTTCTGGGCGACC
>JBDTXF010000265.1:0-5000 GCA_040006355.1 Nocardioidaceae bacterium
GCCCTCCCCGAGGCGCAGCGCGACCGGTTCATGGCCCGGGTCTCGATGGGCTACCCGGTCGAGGCCGCCGAGATCGCGATGCTGGACTCGCACACCAGGACGAACCCGCTCGACGACCTCGAGCCGGTCGCCGACGCCTCCGAGATCCGCAAGCTGATCGACATCGTGTCCCAGGTCTATGTCTCCCAGGCGGTCCAGCGCTACGCGGTGGCGATCACGACCGCGACCCGCACCTCTCCCGAGCTGATGCTCGGCGCCTCGCCCCGCGCGACCCTGCACCTGGTCCGGGCGGCGAAGGCCTCCGCGGCGATCGCCGGACGCGACTACGTGATCCCCGACGACGTGTCGGGGCTGGCGCTGCAGGTGCTCGCCCACCGGATGCTGACCACGGTCGAGGCGTCGATGAGCGGTCGGACCCCTGAGGCCGCGCTGCGCCAGATCGTGGCCGGCGTGCCGATGCCCGAGAGCCGCCCCGGCGGCTGATCCCGTGGACATCCGACCTCATGCGTGAAGCCCTCTCGGCCCTGACCATCCGCGGACGTGCGTTCCTGGCGGCGGGTGGCACCGCCTTGGTCTGCGCGGTGTTCCTCGGGCACGACGAGCTGGTCCGGGTGGGTGCGCTGCTGCTCCTGCTGCCGCTGGCGACCGCGTTCTTCCTCGGCCGCAGCCGCTACCGTCTCGGGCTGGTCCGCTCGATGTCCCCCACCCAGGTGGCGGCCGGCCAGCCATCCCGGGTGCAGCTCGACCTGAGCAACGACGGCCGGATGCCGACCGGGCTGCTGCTGCTGGAGGACCAGATCCCCTACGTGCTGGGCACCCGGCCCCGGTTCGTGGTCGACCGCATGGGGCCGCAGTGGAAGCGCAGCGTGAGCTACGTGGTCCGCTCGGAGGTCCGCGGCAGGTTCGAGGTCGGGCCGATGAAGGTGCGGCTCAGTGACCCGTTCGGTCTCGTCGAGCTCGAGCGCACGTTCCTGAGCACCTCGACGCTGGTGGTGACCCCGCAGGTGGTGGCGCTGCCGCCGGTGCCGCTCTCCGGAGCCTGGACCGGGTCCGGGGACAACCGCCCGCGCGCCTTCGCGTCCGGCAGCGCGGAGGACGTCACGGTGCGGGAGTACCGCCGCGGCGACGACCTGCGCCGGGTGCACTGGCGCAGCAGCGCCCACGCCGGTGAGCTGATGGTGCGCCGTGAGGAGCAGCCCTGGCAGTCACGGGCCACCTTGTTCGTGGACAACCGGTCCGTCGCCCACCGCGGCTCCGGGGCCGGGTCCTCCCTCGAGCGCGCCGTCAGCGTCGCGGCCTCGGTCGCCGTCCACCTCGTGCAGCGCGGGTTCAGCGTCCGGCTGGTCACCGCCCGCGGGGAGGACCGCAACGGCCTGTGGCACGAGCACGGTGCGCTCGCCGCGGAGACCGCGCCGCTGCTGGAGTCGCTCGCCGTCCTCAGCGCGACCGACGATCCGCACATCGACTCACGCTGGCTGCCCGAGGCCGGTCACTCCGGTCTCCTGGTGGCGGTGCTCGGCGCCGTCGGCGAGCGCGACACCTCCGCGCTGGTCCGGATGCGGCACTCCGCCGCCGGTGCGATGGCGGTCGTCCTCGACGTACCGGCCTGGGGGCGTGCGGTCGGCCCGGGAAGGACGCCAGCAGGGACGCCCGCGGGGATCCCGGCCGGAACCCGAGGGGTCACCACGACCGAGGAGAGCACCGTCTGGCTCGCCGGCCGCGGCTGGCGCGCGGTCTCCGCGGGCCCGCAGGACCCGTTGCCCACGCTCTGGCAGGAGCTGGGGCTGGCCGGTCGCACGTCCACCGGTCGCACGTCCACCGGTCGCACCTCCCAGGTCCGCGACCACGGAGGTGTCGCGTGAGGCCGGGGAGCACGTGGACCCCCGCCAGCCCGCTGCCCTCGCTGCTGGCCGGGCTGACCACCTGGGTCACCCTGCTCGCCTGGACGCCCTTCGCCGAGAACCCGGCAGGGTTCATGGTGCCGCTGTTCGGCGCCTGCGCCCTGGTCGCGGTGAGCGGCATGCTGCTGAGGTCCGCCCGCCTCCCCGCCCCGGTCGTGCTGGGCCTCCAGGTGGTGCTGACGGCGCTCTGGCTGCAGCACCGGCTCGCGGGCGACGCCGCCCTCGGCGGGCTGGTCCCCACCCCGGACTCGGTCCGGGCGATGGCGTCCGCGGTCCATGACGCCGTGGCCGCGTCGCGGACCTACTCCGCCCCGGTGCCGGTCTCGGCACCGGAGTTCTACCCGCTGCTCGTCCTCACCGGGTCGCTGACCGCACTGCTCGTGGACTTCCTGGCCGTCGGCCTGCGACGCGCGCCGCTCGCCGGGCTCCCGCTGCTCGCGGTCTACACCGCCCCGGTGAGCATCCTCGACGGCGGCGTCTCCTGGGTGAAGTTCGCGGCGGCCGCGCTCTGCTACCTGTTCCTCATCGCGGCCGGCGAGGAGCAGCGCCTCGCGCACTGGGGGCACCGGCTGACACCGACGAACGGACTGCTGGACTCGCAGTCCGCCCCGGCCGGCCGGCAGGCGCTGTGGTCCTCGGCTCGCACCATCGGGTTCACCGCGACGGCGCTGTCGCTGGTGGTGCCCTTGCTGGTGCCGACGCTCAGCGCGGCCTGGTTCGACGGTGGCGGCGGCAAGGGCAGCGGCGGCGGCAACGCGGTGTCGATCTCCAACCCGATGGTCGACCTGCGACGAGACCTGGCCCAGGGCCCGGACATCGACCTGGTCTCGGTGACCACGAAGGAGCCGGAGCCCTCCTACCTCCGGATCTCCGTGCTCAACACCTTCGACAGCAACGCCTGGCGCCCCTCGGGCCGCGACATCCCCTCCAAGCAGCGGGCGGACGGAGCCGTCCCGAGGCCGCCGGGACTCGGCTCCGGCGTGACGTCCAAGGAGTACGCCGCCACCGTGCACGCCACCGACCAGTTCAGGTCCGCGTGGCTGCCGACCCCCTATCCCGTCTCCGCGGTCACCGTGAGCGGTGACTGGCGCTACGACCGCACGACCCTGGACTTCCTGAGCGCGGACGGAGACCAGACGACCGCCGGCCTGACCTACCGGCTCCGCAGCCTGGCGCTCAGCCCGACGGCCGCCCAGCTCGCGGACCCGGACCCGACCCCGCTCTCGGTCTCCGCCCCCAACACCGCGCTGCCCAAGGACTTCCCCAGCTCGGTGCGCACGCTCGCCCGCACGGTGACCGCGGGCAAGACCGGCAGATTCGAGCAGGCCGTCGCCCTCCAGGACTTCTTCCGCACCACCGGCGGCTTCAGCTACTCCTTGAGACGGTCCCCCGGCAACGGCACCGACGACCTGGTGCGGTTCCTCAGCACCGGCAACGGCGGCCGTGTCGGCTACTGCGAGCAGTTCGCCGCCGCGATGGCGGTGATGGGCCGCACGCTCGGGATCCCCTCTCGGGTGGCGGTCGGCTTCCTGCGGCCGGAACAGACCGGCCCGGACACCTACACCTACAGCGCCCACGACCTGCACGCCTGGCCCGAGATGTACTTCGGCGGCGTCGGCTGGGTGCGCTTCGAGCCGACGCCCGGCAGCCGCACCGGCCGAGTCCCGGCGTACACCACCCAGCAGGTCCCGCGGGCCCAGGCGCCGACCACCAGCAGCGCCCCGTCGTCGGCACCCTCGGTCAACCGGGTGGACAAGACCACGAACGCGGCGACCGCCGCCCGGGACCGGGGCAACGGGTCCTCGCTCAGCGGGCGCGGTGCGCTGGTGTGGCTGGCAGTCGTCCTGCTGGTGGTGCTGCTCCTGCTCGCTCCCCGGGCGCTGCGATCCGCCCTGCGCCGACGTCGATGGGCCGAGGCCGACGACCCGCGTGCGTGGGTGGAGGCGGGCTGGGCCGAGCTCCGGGACACCGCCACCGACCTCGCGGTCCCCTGGGACGACCACGCGTCGCCGCGGACCGTGGCCGCGCGGTGGGAGGAGTCCTTCGGTGACCCCGCGGACCAGTCGGACCCCGACGGTCGCGGGATCCCACGTGGCCCGGACATCAACGTCGGGGCGGCCCGGGCGCTGCAGCGCCTGGTCGGGCTGCTCGAGCGTGCTCGCTACGCCCGTGACCTACCGGCCGGGTCGACCACCGTGGAGCAGGTGCGCAGCGATGTGGACCGGTGTGTCGAGGCGATGGCGGCCGGAGCAGGAAGCCGACGACGGAGCCGGGCGCGCTGGCTGCCGGTGTCGGTCGTCACCTCGCTCGGCACCCGGCGACGCAGTGGCCGTCGCCGCCCACGCGTGCTGGCCGAGCCGGGCGTCGACCGGGTTCAGTGACCGTTCTGGTCGCGGCGGCGCTGCCAGCGCTCCTCGAGGCGCTGCATCATCGAGCCGCGCGAGGACGAGGGGGACTTCGGGGGCCGCGGTCCACGCTTCTTGGTGCGGCCACCCTGGATCACGCTCAAGCTCGGGTGGGCCGTCGATGCCGCCGCGCCCGGCTGCTCGGCGGCGTGGGCCTGGCCGCGCCAGGAGGTCAGGGCGACGTAGGCCGAGCCGAGCATCACCACGAACCCGACGATGCCGACGACCACGACCTGGGTGACGGCCCCGGTCATCAGCAGCACCACCCCGACGAGGAACACCACAGCACCCAGCACTGCGCGCCGACGCGCGTTCGCGCGCAGCGTGGTGCCCCGCATGGTCGACGCGAGCTTGGGGTCGTCGGCGACCAGCGCGCGTTCCATCTGCTCCAGCAGACGCAACTCTTCTTCAGAGAGCGGCACTGTGTCCTCCCGCCAGCAAGTCCTGGCCCCAGTCTAGGCAGCAGATGTGACAACCGGTACCCGAGGCTGGGAATCCGAACGCGAATCAGGACGGAAATCACCGGTGGGAGCCGTTTCAGACCAGCTCGAGGTCCACGAGCCTCTCGCGCAGCGTGGTGGTCGCGCGGCGATGCACCTGGCTGATCCGCGACTCGGTGACCCCGAGCACCCGGCCGATCTCCGCAAGCGTGAGGCCCTCGAAGTAGTAGAGCGCGATGACCACCTGGTCGCGT
>JBDTXF010000266.1:0-4966 GCA_040006355.1 Nocardioidaceae bacterium
CGGTGGGCGTTGAAGTTCGTCGGTTGGCTCGCGGACTACGGATCCGCCCACGACGAGCGAGACCAGTAGTCATCTCGCAGCAACGGTGCTCGTGACGTCGATCCGGCACCCGAGGCTGCATCCGCGGTGGGGGACCTAGGGCCCTGGCACCGTCGCCACCGACGGTGCGACGGTGGGAGGCGCAACACGCTCGTCCCGCGCCGTACGGCGTGGCGACCGCGTATCCAGCCGCCCGGATGAGAGCCGACGGGCGAGAAATCGAGGAACTGTGATCACCACCAGCGGCAGCACGGACACCAGCAGCTACCCGACCCCGGCGGTGTCGGTGGCCCGGTTGTTCTACGACCGGGTCGCGGCGACCCCCGACGACGAGGCATTCCGTTCCCCGACCGACGGTGGTTGGACGTCGGTGACCTGGGGTCAGACCGGAGAGACGGTCAAGGTGATGGCCGCCGGCCTGCTCGCGCTCGGGATCCGGCCCGAGCAACGGGTGGCGATCGCGAGCGGCACCAGAATCGAGTGGCTGTATGCGGATCTTGCGGTGATGTGCGCGGGCGCTGCGACGACCGCGGTCTACCCGTCGACCGGTGGCGACGGGGTCGCCTTCATCCTGTCCGACAGCCAGTCGCGCATCGTGTTCGCCGAGGACGACACCCAGATCGCCAAGCTGCGAGCCCAACGAGACCACCTGCCCGACCTATTGCGGGTGGTGACGTTCGACGGCGAGGCGGACGGCGAGTGGGTGCTGAGCCTGGAGGATCTGCAGGCCCTGGGCGCCAAGCACCTCGTCGAGAACCCGACCGCCGTCGACGACGCGGTGGCCGCCGTCCAGCCCGAGCACCTGGCCACGCTGATCTACACGTCGGGAACCACGGGGCGGCCCAAGGGCGTGGAGCTGCCCCACCGGTGCTGGACCTACATCGGCGCCGGGGCCGAGGCCATCGACATCCTGTCGCATGACGACCTGCAGTACCTGTGGCTGCCGCTGTCGCACTCGTTCGCCAAGATGCTGGAGGCGGTGCAGCTGCAGATCGGCTTCGCCACGGCGGTGGACGGCCGCATGGACAAGATCGTGGACAACCTCGCGGTGGTCCGCCCTACCTTCATGGCGGGTCCACCGCGGATCTTCGAGAAGGTGTACGCGAAGGTCGTGCAGAGCGTCCAGGACGAGGGCGCGGCCAAGTACCGCCTGTTCACCTGGGCCTTCGGGGTGGGCAGGCAGGTGTTGCAGGCCAGGCTCGACGGTCGTCGACCCAGCCGGCTGGTGCAGGCCCAGTTCGCTCTGGCCGACCGCCTGGTGATGACCAAGGTCCGCGCCCGGATGGGCGGCCGGATCCGCTTCCTCGTCTCGGGCAGCGCGGCACTGTCCAGGGACGTGGCCATCTGGTTCCACGCAGCAGGGCTGCCGGTGATCGAAGGCTACGCCCTGACCGAGACCAGTGCCGGGGCCTGCATCACCCTCCCCGAGGACGCGGTCCCGGGCGTGGTGGGCCCCCCGCTCGTCGGCACCGAGCTGAGGCTCGCTGACGACGGGGAGATCTTCGTGCGGGGTCCCGGCGTGATGCGCGGCTACCACAACCTGCCCGAGGCGACGGCTGAGGTGCTGGACGCCGATGGCTGGTTCGCCACGGGTGACGTCGGCGAGCTCGACGAGGCGGGCCGGTTGCGCATCACGGATCGGAAGAAGGACCTGATGAAGACCTCCGGCGGGAAGTACATCGCGCCGCAGCCCATCGAGGCCATCTTCAAGGCGGTCTGTCCGTTGGCGAGCCAGATGCTGGTTCACGCCGACGGCCGGAACTACGCCACTGCGCTGATCACCCTGGAGCCCGACGCGCTGGCTCAGTGGAGCCGGGCGCAGGGTCTGACGGCCACCGACTACCCCACGCTCGTGGCGGACCCTGCGGTCCACCGCTACGTGAAGGCATGCGTGCAGGAGCTCAACGGCCGGCTCAACCGCTGGGAGACGATCAAGGACTTCCGGATCCTCGATCGCGACCTGTCACTCGAAGACGGTGACCTGACCCCCAGCCTCAAGGTCCGGCGCAAGGTCGTCGAGGCGAGGTTCGAGTCCCTGATCGACTCGATGTATCACTGATCGCTCGACCCTCGGGACAATGCGTACTACATCGGCAGTGCGGCCATGGCTACGGTCGTGTTCGACCTGCTCGGCACCCGGTGGCTGGTGCCCTGGACGACCGTGCTGACCGCAGTGCTGCTGTGGCAGCCGTTCGTGCTGGACTACCCGCACCGGTTGACCACCACCACGGGGATGACGCACTGGTGGTTCGCGCACCCCGCGAGCGTCGGCTGGTCCCACCTCGCATGGGCGGTGCTGGTCGTCGCGATCGTCGTGGCGATGCCTGCGCGCTCTCCCGTGGACGGGGCTGCCGAGGGTCACCCCACCATCGGGTCGTTCGCCTCTGCACCGTGGCTCCTGGTCGCGGTGTACTGGAGGGGTAGGTCCCTTCGGGAAGAGAAGGCTCGATCATGAGCAAGCAAGCCGCAATGTCGACACTGCCGCACCAGGAGACCGACAGGGAGGGACCCCAGGACCTGGTGCCCCGATTCGGGCGCACCGAGCGGTTCGCTCACTGGTGGACCGTCTCGATGGTGGCAGCCGCACTCCTGACCGGTCTCGGCCTCGGTGACGAGTCGTCCTCCGGCCCGCTGTTGGTCGCGCACGTCTCGGCTGTCGTCCTGATCGGCGTCGGGCTGCTGACGGCGCTGGTCCTGGGCGACACCCGGTCGCTGCTCAGGGCGACCTACCGTCTGTTCGTCTTCGACTGCCGCGACCTCGCCTGAGTGCGCACCCATCTCCGCCTGACCGACCGGTCCAGGGGCCACGGTGAGTGGGGCATGTTCAACCCCGGCCAGAAGCTTCTCGCCTGGGCGCTCACCTTCGCTGTCGCGGCGGTGATCTACACCGGCATCCTGTCGTGGGGTGCGGGCGGTGAGGACGGCGGCTCCGGACACGCGACCACCGTCGTCGTGGCCATGGTGCTGGTGGCGAGCCACATCTTCATGGCGGTGGCCAATCCCAGCACCCGACCGGCCCTGGCCGGAATGGTCCGCGGACAGGTACGACGCTCATGGGCCGCCGAGCACCACGCCGGCTGGCTGGGCGACGTGGACCGGCGCAGTCACAGGTGAGCCGGACCTCCCGGGTCACTCAGCGGACCACGGTCACCGGGCACTGGGCGTAGGCAGAGACGTGCTGGCTGACCGAGCCGAGCACCAGCCCGCGGATGCCGCCGTGGCCGCGGGTGCCGACCACCAGCACATCGGCACCCGCGGACTCCTCGATGAGCACCTTCGCCGGGTTGCCCTGTTTCACGCGCGGCTGGACCAGCACCGGCGGGTCCTCACCGAGCACCTCCAAGATGTCCTCGAGCAGATCCTCGGCCGTGCGTTGGCTCGGGTCGGGAACATAGTGCTCTGACACGCTGACGCTGCCCGCGGGTGGCGGAAGCGTGTGCTCCCACACGTTCAGGACCACCAACTCGGCCCCGTGATGCGCCGCCTCGGCGGCAGCCCACATCAACGCCTTGCGGCTGCTGTCCGATCCGTCGAACCCGACCAGGACGGTCTTCCAGGTGCTCACGGTGGTCTCCTTCCGGACGTCGTCGCATCGGCGATGATCGGACGCTAATGCATCGCGTCCGAACCGTCGAGGGGGTGACGACCGTCCTGCCCGGCGCCTCGTTTGTGAAGACGCCGTGTTTGCTTGGTCACTCAACGGGTACCCACGGCTCTATCGAAGGCAGTGCTTGCGGTTCACCCCAGCCGGGTTTAGCGTCAGCCCACTTTCACTTTTGTCTCGCGGGCGGAAGGGGTCGTCATGGCCACCACGACAATGGAGTCGGTCTCCACGAGTGCCGGACAGGCCGAGCACAAGCCGTTGATGGCGGGCAACGCCTTGCTGATGATGAACCTCGGCTTCTTCGGGGTGCAGTTCAGCTTCGGGCTCACCCAGTCGGCGGTGAACCCGCTCTTCCTGCTGATCGGCGCGTCACCTGATCAGCTCCCCATCCTCAACCTCGCCGGGCCGATCACCGGCCTGCTCATCCAGCCGCTGATCGGGGCGATCAGTGACCGGACCTGGAGCCCCCGCTGGGGGCGACGCCGACCTTTCATCACTGCGGGCGCCCTTCTGTGCGCGGTCATCTTGGCGGCGTTCCCGTTCGTAGGTGCCCTGTGGCTGGGCGTCTTGTGCTTCTGGCTGCTGGACGCAGGCAACAACACCTCGATGGAGCCCTACCGGGCATTCATCTCGGACCGGTTGCCCAAGTCGCAGCTGGCGCGCGGGTTCCTGACCCAGAGCATGTTCACCGGGGCCGGCGCGGTGCTGGCGAACCTGTCCCTGTTCGTGCTGCAGAAGGTGTCGGCGCTGGACAAGACCGCTGGCAACGGCGTGCCCTATTGGATGTACACCGTCTTCATGATCGGCACCGTCTGCATCCTGGTCACCGTGCTCACCGCGATGTCGCGCACCAGGGAGCTGACCCCCTCGGACGAAGACCTCGAGGAGATGCGCAACGCGCCCAAGGGTCTGCGGCACGCGATGGCCGACATCAAGGACGCGGTCAACGCGATGCCGGTCGCCATGCACAAGATCGGCCTCGTCTTCCTGTTCCAGTGGTACGCGATGTTCATCTACTGGCAGTTCCTGGCGGTCAGTCTCGGTGAGACGGTGTTCGGCGGCACGCCCGAGCGGGGCGGGAATGCCTGGAACGACGCCATTGCCTGGAGCGGACTGCAGAACGGTGCCTACAACGCGGTGACCATGATCTCTGCCCTGTTCCTCGTGGGTCTCGCCCAGCGCATCGGCGCCAAGCGGGTGCATGCGGCGGCTCTCGGCCTCGCCGCCCTGTCACTGGTCTGGCTGGCCAACATCGACAACCAGTACCTCGCACTCGTGCCGATGATCGGCGTAGGCATCTTCTGGGCCAGCGCAGTCGGCATT
>JBDTXF010000267.1:0-4944 GCA_040006355.1 Nocardioidaceae bacterium
GAGCCGATGATCCGCTTGAGGTTCATCCACAGGTAGCGGTTGTCGTACTCGTGCAGGAAGCCGCTCGTCGAGGCGCAGGTGACGATCGTGCCGCCCTTGCGGGCCGCGAAGACCGAGGCGCCGAAGGTCTCGCGCCCCGGGTGCTCGAAGACGATGTCGACGTCCTCACCGCCGGTCAGCTCGCGGATCCGCCGGCCGAAGCGCTTCCACTCCTTGGGGTCCTGGGTGTGCTCGTCCTTCCAGAACGCGAAGTCCTCAGCCCGGCGGTCGATGATCAGCTCGGCACCCATCCGTCGGCAGATGTCGGCCTTCTCGTCGCTGGACACCACGCACACCGGGGTGGCGCCGCCGTTGAGCGCGAACTGGGTGGCATAGCCGCCGAGGCCGCCGCTGGCACCCCAGATCAGCACGTTGTCGCCCTGCTTCATCGCGGCGCCGTTCCGGCTGACCAGCTGGCGGTACGCCGTGGAGTTCACCAGCCCGGGGCTCGCGGCCTCCTCCCAGGTCAGGTGCTTCGGCTTGGGCATCAGCTGGTTGGACTTGACCAGGGCGACCTCCGCGAGCCCGCCGAAGTTCGTCTCGAAGCCCCAGATGCGCTGCTCGGGGTCGAGCATCGTGTCGTTGTGGCCCTCGTAGCTCTCCAGCTCCACCGACAGGCAGTGCGCGACGACCTCGCGACCGGGCGCCCAGGTGTGGACGCCCGGGCCGGTCGCGAGCACCACCCCGGCCAGGTCGGAGCCGACCACGTGGTACGGCAGGTCGTGCTTCTTCGCCAGCGGCGAGACGCGGCCGTAGCGCTCCAGGAACCCGAAGGTGGACATCGGCTCGAAGATCGAGGTCCACACGGTGTTGTAGTTGATCGCGGAGGCCATCACCGCGATCAGCGCCTCACCCGGTCCGAGCTCCGGCATCGGGACGTCCTCGACGTGCAGGGACTTGCGGGGGTCCTTGTCCCGGGACTCCAGGCCCTCGAACATGTCCACCTCGTCCTTGTGGACGGTGACCCCACGATAGGTCTCCGGCAGCTCGAGGGCGGCGAACGCCTCGGGGGAGGTGTCTCCGGCGAGGATGGCGTCGAGGATCTTCTGCATGTCTGCTCCTGCGTTCGGCGGGCGCCGGCGGATCGTGCGGATGCCGGTCTACCGGCGGCCGGCCGACCGGGTGGTGGGCAATCTACCGAGCAGTAACCTCCGGTGTCAGCCAGGTGTGACCTATCTTGCGCCTATGGGCAGCCGGCGGTGGGCGATCGACCTGAACAGCGACGTCGGGGAGTCCTTCGGCCGCTGGACGATGGGCGACGACGCGGCGATGCTGGCGGAGGTGACCAGCGCGAACGTGGCGTGCGGCTTCCACGCGGGTGACCCGCGGACCCTGCGGCTGACCTGCGAGCTGGCCGCGCGGCGCGGCGTGGCGGTCGGTGCCCAGGTGGGCTACCGCGACCTGGCGGGGTTCGGACGCCGGTTCATCGACGTGGAGCCGCTCGAGCTGACCGACGACGTGCTCTACCAGATCGGCGCGCTCGAGGCGATGGCCCGGGCGGCCGGGACGACGGTGTCCTACGTGAAGCCGCACGGTGCGCTCTACAACACCGCGGTGCACCACGACGGGCAGGCCCGGGCCGTGGTGGACGCGGTGCTCGCCTACGACCCGGCACTGCCGTTGCTCGGGCTGCCGGGCTCGCGTCTGCTGGCGCTCGGTGAACGGGCCGGCCTGAGGACGGTCCGCGAGGCGTTCGCGGACCGGGGCTACACCCGTGAGGGCACCCTGGTGCCCCGCAGCGAGCGGGGAGCCCTGCTCGAGGACCCCGACGAGGTGGCCCTCCGGGTGGTCCGGCTGGTCACCGAGGGCGTCGTGGTCTCGGTGGACGGCAAGGACGTCGAGGTCGAGGCCGAGTCGGTCTGCGTGCACGGCGACACGCCGGGCGCCGTCGCCATGGCGCAGGCCGTCCGCGCCGCCCTCGCCGCGGCGGACGTGACGATGCGGGCCTTCACGTGAGCCCCCCCGCAATGCTCGCCTACGGCGACCGCGCGCTCCTCCTGGAGCTGGGCGACGCCGGCCGGGTCCTCGCCTGGACCGATGCGCTCGGGCGGGCCCGCCTGCCGGGTGTCGGGGACCTGGTGCCGGCCGCGGCGACGCTGCTCGTGGTCATCGCCGAGGGCGCCGACGTGGCCGCCGTACGGTCTGCGCTGGAGGGGTTCGAGGAGCCGGACCCCTCCGCGCAGCGACCAGAGGACGGCGACGTCCTCGAGGTGCCGGTCAGCTACGACGGCCCCGACCTCGCCGAGGTGGCCCGGCTGACCGGGCTCACGGAGGCGGAGATCGTCGAGGCGCACACGTCGACGACCTGGCGGGTCGCGTTCGGGGGGTTCGCACCCGGCTTCGGCTACCTGGTCGGTGGCGACGCCCGGCTGGTGGTGCCGCGGCGCGAGAGCGCAAGGACGTCGGTGCCGGCCGGGGCGGTCGGACTGGCCGGGGAGTTCTCGGGGGTCTACCCCCGTGAGTCGCCCGGCGGCTGGCAGCTGATCGGCACCACCAGCCTGCCGATGTGGGACCCCGAGCGTGATCCTCCGGCAGTGCTGCTCCCCGGGGCACGGGTGCGGTTCGTGGTGGCCGGGTCGTGACCGCGACCCTGCGGGTGCACGCGACCGGACCGCTGTGCCTGGTCGAGGACCTGGGCCGTCCCGGTCGGTCCGGCATCGGGGTCGGCCGATCGGGCGCCGCGGACCGTGGGGCGCTGCGGCAGGCCAACCGGGCACTCGCCAACCCTCCTGAGGCAGCAGCCCTCGAGGTGACGCTGGGAGGTCTCGAGCTGGAGGTCGTCGACGGACCGGTGTGGGTCTGCGTGACGGGCGCCCCCGCACCGGTGAGCGTCGACGGTCGGCAGGTGGGCCCCTACTCCGTGACCGGCGTCCGGACCGGCTCACGGCTGCGGCTCGGGATGCCGCCCAGGGGACTGCGGTCCTACCTCGCGGTGCGGGGCGGCATCGACGCGCCTGCCGTGCTCGGCTCGCGGAGCCGTGACGTGCTGGCCGGGATAGGTCCCGAGCCGATCGCCGGGGGCGACGTGCTCGCGGTGGGGCCGGTCCCCGGCGCCTTCCCGGTCGCCGACCTGCTCCTCCAGCCCGCCTTCCCCGACGAGGTCGTGCTCGGCCTGGTCCGCGGGCCCCGCGACGCGTGGGTCGAGGACGTCGAGGCGCTGGTCCGGAGCCGGTGGACGGTGACCGACCGCAGCAACCGGGTCGGCATGCGACTGGCGGGCGGCATCGTGCGGCACCGCGACGTCGAGCGGCAGCTTCCCAGCGAGGGCACCTGGCGGGGGGCGGTGCAGGTGCCGCCCAGCGGCGAGCCGGTGCTGTTCCTCGCCGACCACCCGGTGACCGGCGGCTACCCCGTCGTCGCGGTGGTGCGCGACGGCGACGTGGACCGTGCCGCCCAGGTCCGGCCCGGGCAGCGGCTGCGGTTCAGCTGGTCGTAGCCGGCTCGACGAGCTCGATGAGGACCCCGCCGGCGTCCTTGGGGTGCACGAAGTTGATCCGGCTGCCCGCCGTACCCCGCCGCGGCTCGTCGTAGAGCAGCCGCAGCCCGCGCTCACGCAGCACCGCGCAGACCTGGTCGACGTCGGTGACCCGGTAGGCCAGCTGCTGAAGACCGGGGCCGGACCGGTCCAGGAACTTCGCGATCGTGGAGGTCTCGTCGATCGGGGCCAGCAGCTGGATGCACTGGCCGCCGTTGGTGGCCGGGTCCCCCACCGCGACCATGGCCTCGCGGACGCCCTGCTCGGGGTTGGTCTCCTGGTGCTGGACCGCCATCCCGAAGGCGT
Source organism: Nocardioidaceae bacterium (assembly GCA_040006355.1). Lineage (GTDB taxonomy): Bacteria > Actinomycetota > Actinomycetes > Propionibacteriales > Nocardioidaceae > Nocardioides_B. The sequence continues at coordinate 3,821 of JBDTXF010000267.1, forward strand.
CGGCGTAGAACGCGATCGCCTCGTCGAGGTCGGGCACCGCGACGCCGACGTGGTCGATGCAGACGAACAGGTGGTCGGGGACGGTCACGCTCATGGGCTCATCGTCGCGGCCGCGTGCCTCGGCCGCGAGGGACTGTGACCTTTTCCTCACCTCTTCCTCACCCGTCTGGGCCCGGTCCGGACGACACCTGAGTAGTGTCCGAAGCACCACGCTCGACTTCCCGCAGGAGGCGTCATGTCCGGATCCGTGATCGTTGCTGGTGCTCGCACCCCGATTGGCCGCCTGTTGGGAGGTCTCAAGGACCAGTCCGCAGCCGACCTCGGCGGGGTCGCCATCAAGGCCGCGCTGGAGAAGGCCGGCATCACCGGCGAGCAGGTCGACTACGTGATCATGGGCCAGGTGATCCAGGCGGGCACCGGCCAGATGACCGCACGCAAGGCGGCCCACAAGGGCGGCGTCCCGCTGAGTGTCCCCTCGGTCACGATCAACAAGGTGTGCCTGTCCGGGATCAACGCGATCGCGATGGCCGACCAGCTGATCCGCGCCGGTGAGCACCAGATCGTGGTGGCCGGAGGCATGGAGTCGATGACCCAGGCTCCGCACGTGCTGCCCAAGTCCCGTGAGGGCTTCAAGTACGGCGACGTGGCGCTCGTCGACTCGATGGCCTACGACGCGCTCTACGACCAGCTGACCGACCAGCCGATGGGCGCGCTGACCGAGTCCTGCAACGCCGAGGGCGCGCAGCTGAGCCGGTTGGAGCAGGACGAGTTCTCGGCCCGCTCGCACCAGCGGGCGGCTGCGGCCTGGAAGAACGGTCTGTTCGACGACGAGGTCGTCGCGGTCTCGATCCCGCAGCGCAAGGGCGACCCGGTCGTCGTCTCGCAGGACGAGGGGATCCGCGGCGACACCACCGCTGAGTCCCTGTCCAAGCTGCGTCCCGCGTTCGACAAGAACGGCACGATCACCGCCGGCTCGGCGTCGCAGATCTCCGACGGCGCCTGTGCCGTCGTGGTGATGAGCAAGGCCAAGGCCGAGGAGCTGGGTCTGACCTGGCTCGCCGAGATCGGCGCCTCCGGCCAGGTCGCCGGTCCCGACTCGACGCTGCAGATGCAGCCCGCGAACG
>JBDTXF010000268.1:0-4935 GCA_040006355.1 Nocardioidaceae bacterium
GTCGGGGTCGAGGACGCGACCCCTGTCGTGCGGCGGCTGCTGGGCCAGCAGCCCGACCTGCGGATCATCGTGGCCCCCGAATACGTCGCACCGATCAAGGCCCGCCTGGGCACGGCCCCACTCGCCGACCGGGTGACGACCTGGACCGACGACGGACCGAGCTGAGAGTCAGTCCAGCCCGAGCGAGAACGCCGACTCCAGGTCGTGCTGGGAGTAGGCGCGGAACGCGATGTGCGTCTCTGTCGAGAGCACACCGGGGACCTTGTTGAGCTGGTCGGCGACCACCGTGGCGACGTCGTCGTGGCTGCGCACCCGCACCAGGGTGATCAGGTCGATCTGGCCGGTCACGGAGTAGACCTCGCTGACGCCCTCGATCGCGGCGATCTGCTCGGCCACCTCGGGGATGCTGGCGACGTCGGCCTTCACGAACACGATGGCGGTGATCATGTCCACACGCTAGCCGACCCTGGCTCGCGCGGGCTGCTCGCACGACAGGCGGCCCCCCACACCAGGAACCCGGCCGACATCAGGGCCGTGACCATCCACGGGTGCGGCCGCAGCCACGCGGAGGAGTGCGCGAGCGGGCTCCTGGCCAGCTCACCGGAGAGCACGTGGAGGGCGCCCACCACCTGGGCGACCAGCAGCGCCAGCCAGCACGCGCCCACGACCGGGACGACCCGCCGGTCTCGCGGCCGGCCCTGGTCGAGGGCGAGTCCCGCGAGCAGGCTCAGCCCGAGGAAGTAGGGCAGACCGTAGCGTCCCTGCCAGATCGCCCCGGCGGTGCGGATGGTCGGGATGGTCACTGCCACTGGGACCGCGACGGCCAGTACGACGATGAGCAGCATCGCCAGGCGTAGACCGCGCCGGGCGATGAGGAGCGCGGCGCCGACCAGGGTGAGCAGGACCATCGTCACCAGGACGTAGACCAGCGCAGGGGCAGCGCCGAGCCGGCCGGGGAAGGCGGCGATGCCTTGGAGGAACCACAACGGCAGCTCCGCCAGGGTGCCGGTCAGCCGGTTCGGGACAGTGGTGGCGACCGGCTCGAGCGCGTTCGTCCCCGCCGACCTGGTCCACAGGACCCCGGCCACCGTGACGGTCAGCACGACCAGCGCGCAAGCCCCCGCCAGCGTGGCCCGTCGCCGGACCAATGCCACCACCGGTCGCGGACCCAGCGACAGCAGGACGGCGCCGACGACCAGCAGCACCCACAGCGGCCCGATGGACCGCAAAGTGGTCAGCACGACGGCACCGATGGTGGCTGCGAGCAGGAGCGCCTGGGGGTGGTCATCGCGGCCACGGCGGTTGTGCAGACCCAGCAGGGACATCCACACGGTCAGGGCTGCGCACATCTCGAGCCCGTTGGGCGCCGCGACCGACATGCTGAAGACCATCACCGGTGTGGTCGCCGCGACCAGCGCCGCCAGCGGCCACGACGAGCGGGCCCACAGGGTGGTCACCCAGCCGGTGAGCCCGACCATCAGCGCGCAGAGCAGCGCGGCCGAGATCCGCATGGCGTAGAGCGCGTGCGCTCCGGTGAACGGCCTCGCTGCCGTGCCGATGACCCAGTAGAACAGCGGGTTGTACGACGCAGCCGCGCTGGCCACCTCCACCCGGCCACCCCCGACGTCTCGCACCGGTGAGCAGTTGGCCGGACCGGTGTAGCCGTAGCTGGCGCACACGGGATGAGCAGCGAGCACCAGGCTCCGGGGCACGATCACCAGCTGCCCGCGGCCGTCGACGGCTGGGGCCCGAGGGGCACGCCACTGACCATCGGCCACCGCGGCCGCACGGTAGGCATGGTCGAACTCGTCGGTCCCCCGGAACGGCGGCAGCGTCAGGATCCAGGCGGACTGGAGCAGGAGGCTGCCCAGGAACAAGAGCATCGCCACCCGGAGCGGACGGCTCATCGGGCCGGTCGGTGCTCGGTCCGGACGGAGCGTCGCTCGTCGAAGGGCACCAGGGAGGCCCGGGACTCCTCGACCGCGTCATGCAGGCGCAGGTGCTTGGTCGCGCCCCCGACGGGGCAGCTCCACTCACCCTCGACGTGCACCAGCCGGACCCCGTCGGACTCCAGCCAGCGCAGGATCCTCTCGGACTCCTCCGCCGTGGTGGCCGGGGTCGGACCGGGGCCGGCGATGACGGTATCGGCCCCGTCCCGCAGCTGACGGACCCAGTCGCCGGCGTGCACCCCTGGCGGGATCGCCCCGGCGGCGGCCAGCCGGCCGTGCCGCACCACGTGCACCACCCAGCGGTCGTCTTCGCGGCGCGCGGCCACCAGCTCGGGGCACCGGGTCAGCGCCCGCAGCCGCTGGGTCCGGGCCGCGCCTCGCAGGAACGAGCTCAGCCGGTCACGCCAGGAGCCGGCGTCCTCAAAGCGGCTCGCAGCGGAGAGCAGCGCCATCCGCCGGGACACCGAGGCGACGACCGGGTCGGGAGGACCGGTCAGCGAGGTGCGCAGCTGGTCCACGACCGTCGTGTAGTCCGCCGGGCTCACGCTCCCGTCGCAGGGGGACAGGCACCTGCCCATCTCGGCCAGGACACACGCGCTCATCATCGGGACCTTGGGCATCCGGCCGCTGCACTGGCGGATCGGGAACGTCTCGTGCAGGGCCGCGACGGCACGCTCGGCGGTGCGCCTGGAGGTGTAGGGCCCGACGTAGTCGGCGTCGTCGTCCAGGACGTGCCGCACCAGCGAGAGTCGGGGCCAGGGCTCCCTGGTCAGCTTGATCCAGTGCACGCGCTCGGGGAAGCGGGATCGGCGGTTGTACTTCGGCTTGTGCTCGGCGATCAGCCGCAGCTCGCGGACCTCCGCCTCCAGCGGCGAGGTGCACTCGATGCCCTCGACGGTGGCCGCCAGACCGACCATCTCACCCATGCGACTGCGGGTCTCCGAGGCGGTGAAGTAGGTGCGCACCCGGGTCCGCAGGTCCTTGGACGTGCCGACGTAGAGCACCCGGCGCCGGTCGTCGCGGAACAGGTAGACCCCTGGTGCGTGGGGCAGCTGCTCGGCCAGGTGTCGCTTGCGCCGCTGGGCGGTGGTCACCCGCGAGCTGAAGGTCTGCAGCTCCTCGAGGGTGTGCACGCCGAGGTTGCCGAGCCTGGCCATCAGGCCGTGCAGCACGTCGACCGTGGCCCGGGCGTCGGACAGAGCCCGGTGGTTGGGCGCGGTGGTGGCCGAGAAGAGCACAGCGAGGCTGCTGAGCTTGCAGTTGGGTGCGTCGTCGCGGGTGATCACCCGGCGCGCGATCTTGGCGGTGTCGAGCACCTCGAAGCGGGGCCACGGCCGTCCCTGCTGCTCGGCGAAGTGCTTGAGGAAGCCCACGTCGAACGGTGCGTTGTGCGCGACGAGCACGCAGCCGCGCGCGAACTCGAGGAACTGCGGAAGCACCTGCTCGATGCGCGGGGACGTCGCCACCATCAGGTCGGTGATGCCGGTGAGCACCGCGATGAACGGCGGGATCGCCTGGTGCGGGTTGACCAGGGTCTGGAACTCCCCCAGCACCTCGCCGCCACGCACCTTCACCGCGCCCACCTCGGTGATCATCGAGCCGCCTGCGGCCGACCCGCCGGTGGTCTCGAGGTCGACCACGCAGAAGGTCACCTCCCTCAGCGGCCGGCCGAGCTCGTCGAAGCTGCGCTGTGACTCCCACCGCGACGTCGCGCCCGCCCGTGCACTCGTCGCTGCTTGCGTCATGGGAACGACGCTAGATGTGGCCACCGACGAAACCGGATCGCCACGCGGCAGGCCCGGGCGCGGCATAGGCTGGGCGCATGGCCGTGACCGAGCCCGCACCAGCAGGGCCGCTCTCGGACGTCGTCCGGGTCAGAGTGGTCGCGCTCGCCTCGCAGGCACTCGGTCGCATCGAACAGGACCGGCTGCCCGCATCCCTGAGGCGGGTCGCCTCGTTTTCCCCCGCGCGCCGGGCGCGGCTCGCCGGGACGCAGGTCGCGGCCGTCCTGGCCCACGACGACGACTTCCGCGAGCGGGTCGCCGTCCAGGTGCGTGCCGTGCTGCCCGACCTCGCGCGGGCTCTCGACGAGGGGATCGCGGCGCCGGCGGCGGACCCGGTCGAGCTGGCCGCGGTCGCCTACCTGCTGCGCCCGGACGGCTGGGCCGACACCGTCGCGGCGGCATCCCAGGCGGTCGAGGACGAGCGCAGCAGTGCGGCCGTGCGCGACCTCGAGCAGCGGGCCGAGCGGCTGCGTCGTCAGCTCGAGTCGGCGACCGAGGAGCTCAAGGAGGCACGGCGCCGCCACCGCGATCAGCTCGCCGAGGTCGAGGCCGAGAACGTCGATCTGCGGCGCCGGCTGGGCGAGACCCGGGGCCGGGTGCGGGGCGCCGAGGAGGTCGCGGTGCAGGCGTCCGCGGAGCTGAGCGCGGTGGTGTCCACGGCTGCGGCGCGCGCGGCGGACCAGGACGCCGAGATCCGGCGACAGCGAGGTCGCCTCGAGGCGCTCGAGCGCGACCTGGGCGCCGTACGTCGCACCGGGCGGGTCGGGCGCGACACGGAGACGCTGCGCGCGCGGCTGCTGCTCGACACGCTCCTGGACACCGTCCAGGGGCTGCGTCGCGAGCTCGTGCTCCCGCCGGTCGAGGGGACGCCGGCCGACCTGGTCGAGGCGCACCTGGCTGACGAGGCCGGGCACGGCAGCCGGGGGTCTTCTGGTCATGCCTCCCTGTCGTCCGACGACCCGGCGCTCCTCGACCAGCTGCTGGCGCTGCCCCGGGTGCACCTCGTCATCGACGGCTACAACGTGACGAAGAACGCGTGGCCGGAGCTGTCCCTGGAGCGGCAGCGCGACCGGCTGGTCACCGCTCTGGCGTCGCTGGCGGCCCGCAGCGGCGCGGAGGTGACCGTGGTGTTCGACGCCGCCGAGAGCACCGAGCGACCGCTGGTGAACCGCCCGCGAGGGGTCCGGGTGCTGTTCAGCCGG
>JBDTXF010000269.1:0-4933 GCA_040006355.1 Nocardioidaceae bacterium
AGGATCGACCCGCAGCATCAGCCCGCCCCTGGTGCTCGCGCCCAGCGCGAGGTGGCCGTCGACGAGGAACGCCAGTGCCCCGAACATGCGCTTCTCGGTCACGCCGGGCTCACCCTGCAGGAGGTCTCGCACCCGGTCCACGAGCTCGCCGTCGTAGGCCATCCCTCACCCTAGCGAAGCCCCGCCGAGGGGTCACCTGCTCCCGGGAGCACGGCGTGTCCGCGGGAGGGAGTGACCCCTCGGCGGGATGGCGCGGCCCAGGCGTGCAGGTCCTCGGTGCGGGTGACGCCTCCGCTTGAGCGTCACCCCGGGGACGTCCACGGGTGCGGCAGCTTGCGGGACACGGGTTCGTCAGTCACGGCGACCTCCTCGGTCGTCCTCGACGACAGGCTCGCAGGACGCCACGGGCCATCGGTCGGGCTCGTAGGGTGGAGCCGTGACGACCACCCCTGTGCTGCCGGGCACGGCGCGCCTGCTCGAGGCGCTCTCGCGGGGCATCCCGTCCGACCGGCTGGTCACCGATCCGGACGTCGTCGCCGCCCTGTCGCACGACGACGCGGAGTGGGCACCGGTCGGCGCCGCCGTCGTCGCGCTCAGGGCGCGCTCGGAGCAGGACGTCGCGCACGCCGTGAAGGTGTGTGCGGACCTCGGGGTGCCGGTCGTGCCACGCGGTGCCGGAACGGGTCTCTCCGGCGGTGCCAACGCCGTCGACGGCTGCCTGGTCCTCGACGTGTCCCAGATGACGGCGGTGACCGACGTCGACACCGACAACCTCGTTGCGGTCGTCCAGCCCGGCGTGGTCAACGACGACCTCAAGGCCGTCGTACGCGAGCACGGCCTGTGGTACCCGCCCGACCCCGCGAGCGCCGCCTGGTCGACGATCGGTGGCAACGTCGCCACCAACGCGGGCGGCCTGTGCTGCGTGAAGTACGGCGTGACCCGCGACTACGTGCTCGGCATGCGGGCCGTGATGGGCGGCCCGGCCGGCTACGGCAACGTGGTCCGGCTCGGCCGGCGCACGGCGAAGGGGGTGGCGGGCTACGACCTGACGGCGCTGATGGTGGGCTCGGAGGGGACGCTCGGCGTGGTCACGGAGGTCACCCTGCGCCTGCGTCCGGCGGTCGCGGGCACGCCGCGCACGGTCGTCGGCGCCTTCACCAGCCTCGTCGATGCCGGCACCGCGGTGGCCGAGGTGACCCGACGAGGGCTGACCCCCTCGGCGTTCGAGCTGCTGGACCGCCAGTGCCTGGTCGCGGTCGAGGAGTGGAGGCACCTCGGGCTCGAGGCGGACGCCGAGGCGCTGCTGCTCGCGCGGGTCGACACCCCCGGCGAGGGTGGCGCGGCCGAGGCCCGGGCGGTCGTGGAGGCGTTCGAGAGTGCCGGGCCGTCGTTCGCCGCGGTCTCGACCGACGACGCGGAGGCCGAGGCGCTCTTCGCCGCACGCCGGCTGGCCTACCCCGCGTTGGAGCGGCTCGGCCCGGTCCTGACCGAGGACGTCTGCGTGCCGCGCTCCGCCGTCCCGGCGATGCTCGGTCGGCTCGTCGAGGTCGCCGACCGGCACGGCGTGCGGATGGCCACCATCGCGCACGCCGGCGACGGCAACCTGCACCCGCTGCTGCTCACGCCGCCGGGCGACGAGAACGCTCGCGCAGCGGCCCAGGCGGCGTTCGAGGACATCCTCGACGAGGCGATCGCCCTGGGCGGCACCGTCACCGGCGAGCACGGCGTCGGCCTGCTCAAGCGCGACGGCATGCGCCGCGAGCTGGACCCGCTCTCGGTCGAGCTGCAGCGGGCGATCAAGTCCACGCTCGACCCGCTCGGTGTCTTCAACCCCGGCAAGGTGCTCTGAGCAGACTCAGGGCGCGGACTGCTTCCCGGATCTTGGCGTCGCGCATCATCCGCTCCACCGGGTAGTCGCGGGTGAAGCCGTAGCCGCCGAGCACCTGGACGGCGTCGACGGTCATCTGCATCGCGGGACATGCAAGCACGGGCCACCTCCTCGATCACGATCACGGTGGCAAGCGCGTCGGCCTCGGCGCCGCCGTACTCCTCGGGGACGTGAGGGGCGTGGAAGTCCGAGGTCAGCGGCGCTTCGGCCGTCTTCCGGGGGTAGCGGGCGTGCTCGTCGACGTCGGCGGCGTACGGCGCGACCTTCGCGTCGCACACCTCGCGCACGGCCTCCCGGATCGGCTGGTGCTCCTCGGACAGGGCGTACATCGGGTGGTCGGTCAGGCCGCCGATGCTCCTTGCCGGCAACGCCTCGTGGCGCGCTACGACGAGATGCCGGAAGGCTAGTAATCTCCCCCCATGGCATCCGAACCCTGGCTGGACCGCGAGAACATCCGCTTCATGCTCGAAGACTGCACGACCTGGGCGGTCGTCGGCCTGTCCGGCAACCCGCACCGGACGGCGTCGCGCATCGCTGAGTTCCTGCAGGCCCAGGGCAAGCGCATCGTCCCGATCCACCCCGCCGCCGCGACCGTGCTCGGCGAGAAGGGCTACGTGACGCTGGCGGAGGTCCCCTTCCCGATCGACGTGGTCGACGTGTTCCGCCGCTCATCTGAAGCCGGGCAGTTCGCCGACCAGGCGGTCGCCATCGGCGCCAGGGGCGTGTGGTTCCAGCTCGGCGTCGTCGACGAGGAGGCGTTCGCCCGCACCACCGCGGCGGGTCTGCCGATGGTGATGGACACCTGCTCCAAGATCGAGTGGCCCCGCACCGAGTGGGAGTGATGAGGTTCCCGGTCAGCCGACGAGACGACACGCGAGAGACGCTGCACGGCCAGGAGGTCGCCGACCCCTACCGCTGGCTCGAGGATCCGGACTCCGCCCAGACCCGTGCCTGGGTCGCCGAGCAGAACCAGGCGACCCGCGCCCACCTCGACGCGATCCCCTCCCGCCCGTGGTTCCGGCGCACCATGCATGCCATCGTCGAGCGCCCGCGGGCCGGGACGCCCGACAAGGTCGGCGGCCGCTACATCGCGAGCCGCAACGACGGCACCCAGCAGCAGGACCTCTGGTTCGTCGGGGACACCCTCGACGAGCTGCTCCACGAGAGCCGGCTGCTGATCGACCCCAACGGCTTCTCCGAGGACGGCTCCTCCTCGCTGGCCGGCTACAGCGCCAGCCGTGACGGTCGCTGGCTGGCCTACCTGGTCAGCGACGGCGGTAGCGACTGGACGACCATCCGACTGATGGAGCTCGGCTCCGGGCGGGAGATCGACGACGTGGTGTCGAAGGTCAAGTTCAGCGACGCCACCTGGCTGCCCGACCACGGCTCCTACCTCTACCTCCACTTCCCCACGACCGGCAACGGCGTCGGCACCGAGGCGGCCGCCCTGCCCGGCGGCGAGCTCCGCAGGCACTACGTCGGGGAGTCCCAGGACACCGACGAGCTGGTCCTGGCCTTCCCCGACGAACCGCGGCTGGGCCTCGCCCCCGAGCTCTCCCACGACGGCCGGTGGCTGGTCGTCCACCTGCACGACGGCACCTCGGAGAGGAACCGACTGTGGGTCTACCCGGTCTCCACCGAGTCCGGTGCCGCCACCCTCGGAGAGCCGCTCAGGCTCGTCGACGAGGCGTACGCCGGCTTCCACCTCGTGCGCACGGACGGCTCGGACCTCTACCTCCTCACCGACCACGAGGCCCCGCTGCGGCGCGTGGTCCGGGTCGACCTCGACGCCTTCGCGGCGACCGGCACGCTCCGGCTCGTCGACGTCGTGACGGAGTCCGAGCACCTGCTCGAGCACGCCGAGGGCGTCGGCGAGGGGCTGCTCCTGGTGCACCTCGTCGACGTGCAGCCGCGGGTGAGCCGCTGCACCCTGGACGGGCAGGTCACCCCCGTCGACGCCCCGGGCGGTGCGGTCGTCGCCCTGCACGGTGAGGTCGGTGACGACGAGGTGTTCCTCGGCATGTCGACGGTGACCGAGCAGACCGCGTCGTACCGGCTCGACCTCCGCACCGGCGAGGTCCGCACCCTCGACCTGTCCCCCGCCGGCGACACGTCCTGGCGCCCGCCCACGGTCACCGTCGAGCGACGCCGGGCGACCAGCAAGGACGGCACCCGGGTGCCCTACTTCCTGCTCCGCCGCGACGACGTCCCTCTCGACCGGCCGCGGCCGACCCTGCTGTGGGGCTACGGGGGCTTCGCGATCCCGGTGCTCGCGAGCTATCGGCCGGAGTGGCTCGGCTGGCTCGCCGCCGGCGGCGTCGTGGCGGTCGCGAACCTCCGCGGCGGCGCGGAGTTCGGCAGCACCTGGCACGAGGGCGGACGACTGCGCGACAAGCAGAACGTGTTCGACGACTTCGCCGCGGTCGGCGACCACCTGGTCGAAGAGGGCGTCACCACCCACGAGCAGCTGGCGCTGAACGGCCGCAGCAACGGCGGCCTGCTGGTCGGTGCGGTGATGACCCAGCGTCCCGACCTCGCGGCGGTCGCGCTGCCCGGCGTCGGGGTGCTGGACATGCTGCGCTTCCACCTGTTCACGATCGGCGGCGCGTGGGTCCCCGACTACGGCTCCCCCGACGACCCCGAGATGTTCGAGGTGCTGCGGGCCTACTCCCCGCTGCACAACCTGGTGCCAGGCACGTCGTACCCTGCGACCCTGGTGCTCACCGGCGACCACGACGACCGGGTCGTGCCCGCGCACAGCTTCAAGTTCGCCGCCGCGCTGCAGCACGCGCAGGGCGGGGACGCCCCGGTCCTGGCCAGGATCGAGACGGCGGCCGGGCACGGCGCCGGCCGCTCCAGCGAGGTGGTCGCCGAAGAGACCGCGGACCTGCTGGCCTTCGCGGCCGAGCACACCGGGCTGGTCCCCGGCTGAGGTCTCCCCCGCCGACCCGGCGCGTCTGCACGTCTCCACCCCGCCGAGTCGGCGCGTCTGCAGGTCTCAACCCTGCCGAGTCGGCGCGTCTGCAGCGATCCAGCTCGGACCAG
>JBDTXF010000270.1:0-4920 GCA_040006355.1 Nocardioidaceae bacterium
GGTTCGCCACCCGCCGCTGTGTGACGATGGAGCCACGATGAGCATCGACGCCGCCTCCCGGACCGCGGTCCCGCCGCGACCGGTGGCGCCGCGCCGGGCCTACCGCAGCACCGACGAGCGGCTGCTCGGCGGGGTCGCGGCCGGCCTGGGTCGCCACCTCGGCGTGCCGACCGTCTATGTGCGGGTCGCCTTCCTGGTCACCTCGGTGCTGGGCGGCTTCGGGGTCGCGACGTACGCCGGCCTGTGGCTGGTGCTGCCCACCGACCGCCATCTCGAGCACCGCAGCCCCGGGCTCGAGGCGGCCAGCAGGCAGGGCCGCCGACCGGGTCGCGCCCGGCGCCTGGAGGACGTCGGTCCGCTCGTCGCCTGGGGCGCGATCACGCTCGGCGTGGTGGTCCTGGCACGGAGCGTGCTGGGCGGCTCGGTGCTGTTCTGGCCGCTGCTGCTCGGCGTGGTCGGGCTCGCCGTGCTGTGGCGTCAGGCCGACGAGGCCCAGCGGGAGCGCTGGACGGACAGCTCGGGACGCATCGACGTCGTCCGGGCGGTGGTCGGTGCCGGCGGCGCGGCCTCGTGGGCCCGCCTCGCGGCGGGGGTGGGGCTGTTGCTCTCGGCACTCGTGCTCTTCGCGGTCCAGACCGGATCCTCGGGCCGGCTCGGCGCGGCTCGTGAGGTGGTGGTCGCCGGCGTGCTCGGCGTCGCCGGACTGGCGCTGATGGTCGGTCCGTGGCTGTTCCGGCTGATCGGCGACCTGTCCGAGGAGCGCGCTGCGCGGGTCCGCTCCCAGGAGCGCGCCGACGTCGCCGCGCACCTGCACGACTCCGTGCTGCAGACCCTGGCCCTGATCCAGAAGCACTCCGGGGACGCCCGCGCCGTCGCGACGCTCGCGCGGGCCCAGGAGCGCGACCTGCGTGCCTGGCTGTACGACGACCCGCAGCCGGCCGACGTGTCGACGGCCAGCGCCCTGAGAGCGGCCGCCGCGGAGGTGGAGGACGACGACGGCGTGCCCGTCGAGGTCGTCGTCGTCGGAGACGCCCCGGCCACCGACCGGCTGCGGGCGCTGGTGCTCGCTGCGCGCGAGGCGATGGTCAATGCCGCCCGGCACTCCGGTGCCGACCGGGTGGACGTCTATGCCGAGTGCGGTCCGCAGCGTGCCGAGGTGTTCGTGCGGGACCGCGGTCGGGGCTTCGAGGAGCACACGGTCCCCGAGGACCGGCTCGGCGTGCGCAACAGCATCCGGGACCGGATGGCGCGGCACGGCGGCTCCGCCGCGATCAGCTCGGCTCCTGGTGAGGGCACCGAGGTCCGGCTGCTGGTCGAGTGCGGTGCGGCAGGGGACGAGCAGTGACCCGCACGGTGGTGGTGGTCGACGACCACGCGATGTTCAGGACGGGGGTCAAGGCCGAGCTGGCCGAGCACCCCGAGCTGGTGGAGGTGCTCGGAGAGGCCGCCGACGTCGACCAGGCGGTGGCGGCGGTGACCTCGCTGCAGCCGGATGTGGTGCTCCTCGACGTGCACCTGCCCGGCGGCGGTGGCGCCGAGGTGATGCGTCGGGTCGGGGCACGCCTGCCCGGCACCCGGTTCCTGGCGCTCTCGGTCTCCGACGCGGCTGAGGACGTGATCGGCACGATCCGGGCCGGCGCCCGCGGCTACGTCACCAAGACGATCACCGGACCCGAGCTGGTGTCCGCGATCGACCGGGTGGCCGGCGGTGACGCGGTCTTCTCGCCCCGGCTCGCAGGATTCGTGCTCGACGCCTTCGCCGGCTCGATCGAGGTGGCGCAGGTGGACGAGGACCTCGACCGGCTCACCGAGCGGGAGCGGGAGGTGATGCGGCTGATCGCGCGGGGCTACGCCTACAAGGAGGTGGCCTCGGCACTGTTCATCTCGATCAAGACCGTGGAGACCCACGTGTCCAGCGTGCTGCGCAAGCTGCAGCTCTCCTCCCGCCACGAGCTGACCCGGTGGGCGAACGACCGCCGCCTGCTGTGAGCTCCGCAGCCGAGCGACGACACCGGCGACGCCGACCCGACCAGGTCGACGACGCCGCTACGGTGCTGCCATGACGTGGCCGGTGGACGAGGGCGTCCTGGAGCTCGGGGACCTGCCGGTGGAGCGCGGAGGCGTGATCCGCGGCGCCCGGCTGGCATGGCAGACCCATGGGACGCTCAACGAGGCCCGGGACAACGTGGTGGTCTATCCGTGCAGCTACACCGCAGACCACGAGACACAGTCCTGGCTGATCGGACCGGACAGCGTCCTGGACCCCGACCGGTGGTTCGTCGTGGTGCCGGACATGTTCTCCAACGGCCTGTCCTCGGGCGCGGCCGACACCGAGGACTTCCCCTCGGTCGTCACGATCGCCGACAACGTCCGTGCCCAGCACCGGCTGCTCACCGACGTCCTCGGGGTGGACTCCGTCGCCGCGGTCTACGGCTTCTCGATGGGTGCCGTCCAGGCCTACCACTGGGCGGCGATGTACCCCGCGATGGTGCAGCGGGCGGTGGTCGTGTGCGGGAGCGCGCGCACCGCCGTGCACAACCGGGTGTTCCTCTCCGGGCTGCTCCGCACGCTCGAGGCCGCCCCCGAGCACCTCGGCGGGGGACGCTTCTCGGCGGAGCCGGTCGCCGGGCTGCGGGCCTTCGGGCACATCTACGCCGGCTGGGGGCTGAGCCAGGAGTTCTACCGTGAGCGGCTCTTCGAGACGGCGCTCGGCGCACCCGACCTCGAGACCTTCCTGAAGACGGACTGGGAGGACTCGTTCGGGTCCTGCCGGGCCGCGAACCTCTATGCCCAGGCGCTCACCTGGCAGGAGGCCGACATCGCCGCCGACCCGGCCTACGACGGCGACCTGGTCCGGGCCCTCGAGGCGATCACCGCGCGGGTCCTGCTGATGCCGAGCACCACCGACCTGTACTTCCGGGTGGCCGACAACGCCGCCGAGCTCGAGCACCTCCGGCACGGTCGGCTGAGCCCGATCGAGAGCATCTGGGGGCACCGCGCCGGCAGCCCGGAGGGGATCCCGGACGACCTGGGGTTCCTCACCGCCCAGGTCCGGGCGTGGCTCGACAGCTGACGGGGTCGCCGGCCGGGGATGATGCGAGCATGCAGCAGCGCCGCGGGTCCCGTCTCCGGCTCCGGCTGGTGGTCGCGGTGCTGCCGGCGCTCGCGCTGACCACGGTCGCCGCCTGCAGCACACCCGGCGGCTCGTCTGAGCCGGGCACTCGCGAGAGACCGACGGCCACCACGACGCTGCCGGTCCCACCCAGCGCCCGGCCCAGCGCCCGGCCCAGCGCCAAGCCGGCCGCCAAGCCCACCTCCCGGCCGACCCGCACCGCACCGCCGCACCTGGACACCTGGCGGGTCGGCGCGCACCCGCTGCCGCTGCGCCCGGACGGGTTCGGGCGGGTGCTCCCGACCCCGGCACAGCTGCGGGTCCGCCGGCTGCCGACCGCAGACCTGCTGCCGGCACCGCGCGACGGACGGTTCCACGCGACGGTCGGCCCGGTCACGCCAGCCATCCGCCGCCGGATGGGGACGACCTGGTCCCCGGGCTGCCCCGTGCCGCTGAGCGGGCTGCGTGACCTGCGGCTGACCTTCCGCGGCTTCGACGGGCACGCGCACACCGGTGAGCTGGTCGTGAGCGCCACGGTGGCGGACGGCGTGGTCGGGGTCTTCCGCCGGCTGTACGCCGCGGCGTACCCGATCGAGGAGATGCGGCTGCCCACCACGGCCGACCTGGACGCCCCGCCCACCGGCGACGGCAACAACACCGCGGCGTACGTCTGCCGCTTCACCCGCGGCACGACGACGCTCTCGGCGCACGCCTACGGTCTGGCGATCGACGTCAACCCGTTCCTGAACCCCTACCGCCGGGGCGACCTGGTGCTGCCCGAGCTGGCCGGTGCCTACCTCGACCGGTCCTGGCGCCGGCCGGGGATGATCCTGCGCGGCGGGGTGGTGACCCGTGCCTTCGCCCGGGCGGGGTGGACTTGGGGAGGGGACTTCACCAGCCTCTCGGACCTGATGCACTTCTCCGCCGACGGGCGCTAGCCGGCCGCGGTGCCGTCCGCCGGCCTGTCGCCTCCGGGACGTAGGCTGGCACGGACATGAGCGCGTCCTTCCCGATCCCCCCACTCCCGACGACCACGGACGGTGAGCTGGAGCTCGGCGTCCCGGCCGCGGACCGGACGAGCCGTCGCGGGCCGGGCCCCGAGGACCTGCTCGAGGGTCTCAACGAGCCCCAGCGGGCGGCTGTCGTGCACGCGGGGACGCCGCTGCTGGTGGTCGCCGGTGCCGGGTCCGGCAAGACCCGGGTGCTCACCCGCCGGATCGCCTGGCTGATCTCCGAGCGGCACGCACACCCGGGCTCGATCCTGGCGATCACCTTCACCAACAAGGCCGCCGCCGAGATGCGCGACCGGGTCGAGGAGCTGGTCGGCCGCCGGGCCCGGACCATGTGGGTCTCGACCTTCCACTCCGCGTGCGTGCGCATCCTGCGCAAGGAGATCGACCGGTTCGGCTACAAGTCGTCGTTCTCGATCTACGACGCCGCCGACTCCCGGCGGCTGATGACCCTGGTGTGCAAGGAGCTCGACCTCGACCCGAAGCGCTACCCGCCCCGCGCGGTCCTCAACTGGGTGTCCACCCAGAAGAACGAGCTGGTGGACCACGAGGAGGCGGCGCGCACCGCCTCGAACAACCTCGAGGAGACCTACGCATCGGCCTACGCGATCTACCAGCAGCGGCTGCGTGCCGCGAACGCCCTGGACTTCGACGACCTGATCATGACCACCGTGCACCTGTTCCAGGCGTTCCCCGAGGTCCGCGAGGGCTACCGCCGCCGGTTCCGGCACGTGCTGGTCGATGAGTACCAGGACACCAACCACGCGCAGTACGCCCTGGTCCGCGAGCTCTGCGGCC
>JBDTXF010000271.1:0-4918 GCA_040006355.1 Nocardioidaceae bacterium
CGTCGGCGGCGTTTGACACCGGTAGGGTCAGGGCACCAAGGAGGCACCATGAGCAACGCACCCGTCACCGCGACCACCGCCCGCCCCGCCCTTCCCGACAAGGACGACCCGACCATCGGACGCCTGGTCGCCTATGCCAGCCGGGACGTCTCGAGCCTGGTCCGGTCCGAGATCGCCCTGGCCAAGTCCGAGCTCAAGGTCAGCGTCAAGGCCGGTGGCCTGGGCATCGCGCTGTTCGGGGCCGCCGCCTTCCTCGGGGTGCTCGCCGTCATCATGCTGTCTGTCGCGATCGCCTACTTCATCCACATGACCGGGCTCGCACTGGCGTTCTCGTTCCTGATCGTCTTCGTGCTCTACCTCGTCATCGCGGCGGTGCTGGGGTTCGTCGGCATCAAGAAGGTCAAGCAGGTCCGTGCACCCGAGCGGGCGATCCACCAGGCGCAGGAGATGAAGAACATCCGCAAGCGTGGCTGACCTCCTCACCGAGTCCGTCGAGATACCGGGTCCCTGGCAGCACCGTCACGTCGCTGCCAACGGGGCCCGGTTCCATGTCGCGGAGGCGGGGCCGGCGCACGGTCGGCTGGTGCTGCTGCTGCACGGCTTCCCGGAGTTCTGGTGGGCCTGGCGCCACCAGATGCCCGCACTGGCCGAGGCGGGCTACCGTGCGGTCGCGATGGACCTGCGCGGCTACGGCGGCTCCGACAAGACCCCCAACGGCTACGACCCGATCACCCTCGCCCAGGACGTGTCCGGCGTGGTCAAGGCGCTCGGTGCCCGGGACGCGGTCGTCGTCGGCCACGGGTGGGGCGGGTACGTCGGCTGGGCCACCGCCGCGCAGCACCCCCGCGAGATCTCCGCGCTGTGCGCCGTCTCGGCACCTCACCCGCTGACCATGCTCAGGGCGCTGAGGCCCTGGCACGACGTCGACGCACTGCACCACGTGCTCGCCATGCAGGTCCCGATGCTCCCCGAACGACGGCTGGCCGACCCGTCGACCGGTTTCCTGCGCGACCACCTCCGCTCCTGGAGCGCCGACGGCTCGCCCTTCCCGGACAAGGAGGCCGTGGCGACCTACCAGCGCGCGATCAGCCTCTGGCCCTCGTCGCACTGCGCGCTGGAGTACCACCGCTGGCTGGTCCGCTCTCGCCTGCGCGCCGACGGCCGACGGTTCACCGCGCTGATGCGGCCGCCTCTGGCCCAGCCGGTCTGCTGCGTGAGCGGAGCCGACGACCCGGCACTTCCGGCGGGTGGCATCGCCGGGTCGCGCCGGCACGTGACCGGGATGTTCACCGAGCACCTGCTGCCCAGGGTCGGACACTTCCCGCACGAGGAGGACCCCGCGTCCCTCACCTCGCTGCTGCTGGACTGGCTCGCCGGCCTGTGAGCCTCACGCACAGGCGCCGGTGCTGACCGGGGACCGACGGGTCAGCCCGATCGCGGCCGCCTGCCGCACCTGGTCGGCGGTCAGGGCGTAGCCGGTGTCGCCGTCGGTCACCGAAGCCGCGAAGATCACCCCGAGCACCGTGCCGTCCGTGGACACCAACGGGCCGCCGGAGTTGCCGGGCCGGACCATCGAGCGCAACGAGAACACCTCACGCACCACGGTGCCGTTGCCGTAGATGTCCGGGCTGCGCAGCCGCTGCTGGCCGCGGATGCGCGCGCCCTGCACGAGGTAGGGCCCGTCCTGCGGGTAGCCGAGCACGGCGGCGACCTGCCGGGACCGACCGCTGAAGTCGAACCGGAGCTCCTGGCCCACCAGGCCGTCGACGGCGAGCACCGCGATGTCGGTGTCGGCGTTGTAGTAGACGACCTGGGCCGCGAGCTCGCGCTCGCCGACCAGGACCGACGGATGGGCGACACCGGCGACCACGTGGGCGTTGGTCATCACCCGGCCGGGACCGTAGAGGAAGCCACTGCCCTCGACGCCACGACGACACGAGTTCTCACCCCGGACCTTGAAGACGCTGCTGGCGGCCCGTGCGATGTCGGGGTCGCTGGCGATGCGGGCCGGGGCCGGCCGCACGTTGACGATGCGCTCGCGCGCGAACGGCTCGAGGTAGCGCGGGAAGAAGCTCGACCCGACCACGTCGTTGAACGAGTTCAGCGCCTGCACGGCGTCCTGGGGCATCACGCCGTCGACGTGGGCGAGGACCGCGGAGTCCCGCACCTCGCCGCTGGCCCACGGCAGCTTCGCACCGCTCACCGCGACCCCCAGCGCCCACGCCACCACCAGCACGGCGGCCACGCTCAGCGCCGCCCCCCCGACGGCGTCGAGGGCGCGGGCCGGCTGCCAGGTGAGGCGGGCGCGGATGAGGGTGCCCGCGAACTGCAGCAGCGCCTGGCCGAAGGAGGCGCAGACGAGGACCACGAAGAGCGCCGCGATCGACACCCACAGCGCCGGGCTCGCGTCGCCGAGCAGGTGCGGCGCGAGCCAGATCCCGAGCAGCCCGCCGAGCAGCAGGCCACCGGTGGCGAAGGCACCGGCGATGAAGCCCTGCCAGTAGCCGGACACCGCGTAGGCCAGCACCAGCGCGACCAGCATCCAGTCGAGGGCGTTCACGTCGTGGGGGACCTCACTGGTCGCGAGAGCTCGAGTCCGGTGCCGGCGGCTGGGCAGCCACCTCGGCCCGGGCGGTCAGCATATGGTCCGGCAGGTCCCTCATCACGGCGCTGTCCCACGGGCGTGTCCAGCCCAGGAAGTCGAACAGCCTCGAGATGATCCCGGCCGTGAAGCCCCACAGGATCAGGTCCTTGTCGTCGCCGATCAGGAAGCCCGGACCCTTCCACCCCGACGGGTGCCGCACCGAGACGCGGTGCTCGGGGTCGAGCAGCTCGGAGATCGGCACGCGGTAGACCGCGTGCACCTCCGCCGGGTCCACCACCCGGGCCTCGCTCTGCTCTCGCCACCAGCCCAGCACCGGGGTGACCGCGAAGTTGCTCGGCGGCAGCCACAGCTCCGGGAGGGTGGCGAACACCTCCACCCCGCTCGGGTCGAGCCCGGTCTCCTCCTCGGCCTCGCGCAGGGCGGTCTCGGCGGGCGAGTCGTCGGTGGGGTCGGTCGAGCCGCCGGGAAACGACACCTGCCCGGGATGCGATCGCATGTCGTGGGCGCGTTCGGTGAGCAGCAGGTCGGGGCCGTCCGGTCCCTCGCCGAACAGCAGCAGGACGGCGCCCTGGCGGGTCTGAGACCCCTCGGGCGGCACGAACCGGGTCAGCTCGTCGGCGGTGATGTCGCGCGCCCCGCGGCGCACGGGCTCCAGCCAGCCGGGCAGCGGGACGGCGGACAGGGACACGGAGGTGAGCCTACCGACCGGTCTCAGGCGGGCAGCCTGACACCGAGGTGCTTCTGCACCAGGCCGCGGAGCTCGGCGTAGGACCGGACCACCCGGAACTCCACGTCGGTGACCCGGCCGTCCTTGTCCACGAGCACCAGGCCCGGCAGGCCGCGGATCTTGAACGCGGTTCGCAGCGCGCCGGCCGGGTCGGCGAGCAGCGGGTAGGTGACCCCGGAGCTCTGCGCGAGCCTCAGCGCCTGCGCCGGCTGGGTGTCGAGGTAGTCGATGCCGAGCACGCCCAGGGTGCCCTTCGCCTTCTCGTGCAGCTGCTGGTAGTAGGGCAGCTCCTCGCGGCAGGGGCCGCACCACTGCGCGAACAGGTTGATCACCAGCGGCCCCCGCAGCGCGGCCAGGTCGACCGGCCGGCCGCCGCCGAGGCAGGGCAGGGTCACCCGCGGGAGCCGGCCGGTCGAGGTGCCTGGCACGCAGGGCTGCACGCCGGCCCGCGCCTTGAGTGAGCGCAGCGCCGCGGTGTTCACGTCCACCCGGCCCTCCGACACGCCACCGTCGGTCGACGTCGAGGGCGAGGCCGAGCAAGCGGCGAGCAGCAGGCACGCGACGGCCGCCCCGACCAGGCGTCTCACGCGCGGCCCTCGGTGCGCACGAGCCTCGCCGCTTGCGCTGCGTCGGTCGGCCCCTCGCCGTACGACGGGCACCAGCGGGCGACCGAGCAGGCGCCGCAGGCGGGGCTGCGGGCGTGGCAGACCCGACGGCCGTGCCAGATCAGGTGGTGCGACAGCATCGTCCAGTCCCGGCGGAGGAACAGCGCGCCCACCTCGTGCTCGACCTTGACCGGGTCGGTCTGCTCGGTCCAGCCGAAGCGGCGTGCCAGCCGGCCGAAGTGCGTGTCCACGGTGATGCCCGGCATGCCGAAGGCGTTGCCCAGCACGACGTTCGCGGTCTTGCGGCCCACACCCGGCAGCTTGACGAGGTCCTCGAGCCGGGGTGGCACCTGGCCGTCGTGCCGCTCGACGAGGGCCTGGGACAGCGTGAGCAGCGACTCGGTCTTGGCCCGGAAGAAGCCGGTGGACACGATGATCTGCTCGAGCCTCTCCCGGTCGGCACCCGCCATCGCCTCGGCGTCGGGGTAGGCCGCGAACAGCGTGGGGCTCACGGCGTTCACGCGCCGGTCGGTCGTCTGGGCGGAGAGGACCGTGACCACGAGCAGCTCGAAGGGGTTGTCGAAGTCGAGCTCGCTGCGTGCCTGGGGGTAGGTCTCGGCCAAGGCCCGGTCGATCTTGCGGGCGCGACGGACGAGCGAGGTCTCGGGCACCCACCCAGCCTAAACCGGACCCGAACCGGGGTGTGCTTGCCACAACCGAGGGCGACTAGGGGAGACTGTGATCCGAAGCACCGCCGGGGCTGTTCCCGGCGGGCCGTACCTGGCTCCGGGAGGAACCACTCGTGGACAACGACGTGCTGCGCCAAGCGCCTCTGTTCAGCGCCCTCGACGACGAGGCAGCCACCGCGCTGCGCGCCTCCATGAGCGAGAACCGGCTGCGCCGCGGCGACGTGCTGTTCCACGAGGGCGACGAGGGCGACAAGCTCTACATCGTCACCGAGGGCAAGGTGAAGCTCGGCCG
>JBDTXF010000272.1:0-4916 GCA_040006355.1 Nocardioidaceae bacterium
CCGGCCGTCGAGGGCCGCATCGACGACGTGGACGGCTTCCTGGCCCGCGCGTTCTGGGAGGAGCGGCCGGCCCTCACCGGCCGGGTGCGCTGGAGCGACGTGCTCCCCGGGCTGCTGGAGGAGTGGGGGATCGGGGACGCCCTGGACGAGGTGCTCGCGGTCTGGCTCAGCATCGAGGAGGTGCCGGGCACCCACGACCTGGTCCGTGCGCTGCGAGCCGGCGGTGTGGCCTGCTTCCTGGCCACCAACCAGGACGAGCGCCGGGCCGAGGTGATGCACGAGCAGCTCCGCTACGGCGACCTGATGGACGGGGAGTTCTACTCCTGCGCCATGGGCGTGGCGAAGCCCGACCCGGACTACTTCCGGGTCATCGCGCAGCGGCTCGACCGTGCACCGCGAGAGCTCTTGCTCCTCGACGACAACGTGGCCAACGTCGAGGCCGCGCGCTCGGTCGGGGTGGACGCCGAGGTGTGGTCCTACCGCGAGGACCTCTCCGTGCTGCGCGACCACCTGGCCCGCCGCGGCCTGCCCGTCGGCTAGCGAACCTCGACCAGCGCCGGTCGACCAGCGCCAGTCGGTCAGCGCCGGTCGGCCAGCGCCGGTCGGCCAGCGCCGGTCGGTCAGCTGTCCGGGGTCTCAGGTGCTTCATGACCGGCTCGCTCGTCGCGGTCCGCCCACTCCAGGAGCGGGGCGATGTCGAAGACCGCCTCGTCGATCCCGGCGTGCAGGTCGCCGATCCGGGCGAAGCGTGCGGGCACCGTCGCGATCGTGCAGTCGCCGGGCTCGACGTCGTCCACCTCGGCCCAGGTCACAGGCGTGGAGACCGTCCCCTCGGCGTTGCCGCGCACCGAGTAGGCAGCCGCGATCGTGTGGTCGCGGGCGTTCTGGTTGTAGTCCACGAACAGCCGGGCCGGATCGCGGTCCTTGCGCCACCAGGTGGTGGTCGCCTCGTCGCTGCGACGCTCGACCTCACGGGCGAACGCCAGTGCGGCGCGGCGTACGTCGGGGAAGCCGTGCACGGGCTCGATCCGCACGTAGACGTGCATCCCCGACCCCCCGGAGGTCTTCGGGAAGCCGGTCGCGCCTAGCTCGTCGAGCACCTCGTGGGCCACGTGTGCCACCCGGCGCACGGTGTCGTAGCCGCACTCCGGACCGGGGTCGAGGTCGATGCGCCACTCGTCGGGCTTCTCGGTGTCCGCCCGCCGGCTGTTCCAGGGGTGGAACTCCACGGTGGACATCTGCACCGCCCACACCACCTGCGCGAGCTCGGTGACGCACAGCTCGTCGGCGGTGCGGTTCCACCGCGGGAAGTGCACCTGCACGGTGTCCATCCACGGCGGCGCGCCGGCAGGCAGCCGCTTCTGGTGGACCTTCTCGCCGCTCACCCCGGTGGGGAAGCGGTGCAGCATGCACGGTCGCTCGCGCAGCGCGTTGACGATGCCGTCGCCGACGGAGAGGTAGTACTCGACGAGGTCCAGCTTGGTCTCGCCGCGGGACGGGAAGTAGACCCGGTCGGGGTTGCTGACCCGCACCACCCGGTCGTCGACCTCCACCTCGACGGCGGGGCTCTTGGCTGCCATGGGCTGAAACCTAGTGGACCGGGCACGAGAGACTCCTCCCATGACTGCCTTCATCGCGCACACCAGCGTCGACTGCACGAGCGCCTACGACCTCTCCGAGTGGTGGAAGCAGGTGCTGGGCTACGTCGACGTGGACGACGACCCCAACGAGCCGGGCCACGAGGAGTGTATGATCCTCTCGCCGCGGACCGGCCACCGACTGCTGTTCATCGAGGTGCCCGAGGTCAAGCAGGTCAAGAACCGGCTGCACCTCGACCTCCGCCCGGAACCCGGCGCCAGCCGCGACGAGGAGCTCGACCGGCTGCGGGGGCTGGGCGCGCGCGAGGTCGACGACCGGCGGCTCGGGGACGGCCGGGGCTGGTTCGTGCTGGCCGATCCGGAGGGCAACGAGTTCTGCCTGCTGCGCAGCGACGCCGAGGCGGCCGCCGGACCGCCCGCCGTCGTGGTGTGAGGAGTCGGTCCCCTCTCCTAGACTGGGGACCTACCCCCTCGACCCCCCCTTCCCGGGCTGACAGGGGTCGATCGTGTTGCCTCGACTGCAGGAGATGAACCCGGTGGGTGTGAGCGGTCTGGCCGACCTCGTCCTGGAGGACGCGACCCTCGCGGGCGCGGTCCGGGACGCCCGAGACGGCGCCGTGCCGGCGCTCGACCTGACGGCACCGAGCGCGCTGCGCCCGTTCGTCGTCAAGGGCCTGGTGGACGCCGGTCGCACGGTGCTCGCCGTGGCGGCGACGTCGCGGGAGGCCGAGGACCTGGTCCGGGCGCTCGAGGGGCTGCTCGACCCGTCGCTGGTGGCCTACTACCCGGCCTGGGAGACGCTTCCGCACGAGCGGCTGTCCCCGCGCAGCGACACCGTCGGACGCCGGCTCGCGGTGCTCCGCCGGCTCAAGCACCCCGGCACCGACCCCTCCAACGGGCCGGTGCGGGTGGTGGTCGCGCCGGTGCGCTCGCTCCTGCAGCCCCAGGTGCGGGGACTCGCCGACCTGGAGCCGGTCGAGCTCGCCGTCGGAGATGAGGCCGACCTCGACGACGTCGTACGCCGACTGGCGGGCGCGGCGTACACCCGCGTCGACCTGGTTGAGAAGCGTGGCGAGTTCGCGGTCCGCGGAGGCATCGTCGACGTCTTCCCGCCGACCGAGGAGCACCCGCTCCGGGTGGAGTTCTGGGGCGACGAGATCGAGGAGATCCGGTCCTTCGCGGTCGCCGACCAGCGCACCCTGGAGCCGGCCACCCGGCTGTGGGCGCCGCCGTGCCGCGAGCTGCTGCTCACCGACGAGGTGCGGGCCCGGGCCAAGGAGCTCGGCGAGCGGCACCCGCAGCTCGCGGAGATCTTCGAGAAGATCGCCGACGGCCACCCGGTCGAGGGGATGGAGTCGCTCTCACCCGTGCTGACCGACGACATGGAGATGCTCGTCGACCTGCTGCCCGAGCAGACCCACGTCCTGGTCCTCGACCCGGAGCGGGCGCGCGCTCGGGCGCACGACCTGGTGGCGACCAGCGAGGAGTTTCTCGAGGCGTCCTGGGCGGCCGCGGCCGGCGGTGGTCAGGCGCCGATCGACCTCGGTGCCGCCTCCTACCACTCGCTCGCGGACGTCCGGACGATGAGCCTGGCCCAGGGCAAGGCCTGGTGGAGCGTCTCGCCGTTCGGCCTCGACCCGGACGCCGCCGACCTCCAGCGCGCCCCGCTGCGGGACTCGCTCGGGGAGGTGGTCAGCTCCGGGGTGGACGCAGAGGCGGGGGCGGTCGAGACCCGGACCCTGGCGGTCCGCGCGGTCGAGGAGTACCGCGGCGACATCGAGCGGGCCGTGCAGGACATCCGTGCGTGGCTCCGCAACGACAGCCGCGTGGTGCTGGTGCACGAGGGCCACGGCCCCGCCCAGCGGATGGTCGAGGTGCTCAGGGAGCACGACATCGCGGTGCGCTACGTCGAGTCGCTCGACGAGGAGCCGCAGCGCGGCCTGGTGCACGTGTCCACGGCCCGGCTGGAGCACGGCTTCGTCTCGGAGTCGCTGTGCCTGGCGGTGCTGACCGGCGACGACCTCTCGGGCCAGCGCGCGTCCACCAAGGACATGCGGTCGATGCCGACCCGGCGCAAGAAGCAGATCGACCCGCTCGAGCTCAAGCCCGGCGACTACGTCGTGCACGAGCAGCACGGCGTGGGCCGCTTCGTGGAGATGAAGCAGCGCGAGGTGCAGGGCGCGACGCGGGAGTATCTCGTGCTGGAGTACGGCTCCTCCAAGCGCAACCAGCCCGCCGACCGGCTCTACGTCCCGACCGACGCGCTCGACCAGGTCACCCGATACGTGGGTGGTGAGCAGCCCTCCCTCGACCGGCTGGGCGGAGCCGACTGGGCCAGGCGCAAGGGCCGGGCGCGCAAGGCGGTCCGCCAGATCGCCGCAGAGCTGATCAAGCTGTACGCCGCGCGGCAGGCCACCAAGGGCCACGCCTTCGGGCCGGACAGCCCTTGGCAGCGCGAGCTGGAGGACGCCTTCCCGTTCGTGGAGACGCCCGACCAGCTCTCCACCGTCGACGAGGTCAAGCACGACATGGAGCTGCAGGTCCCGATGGACCGGCTGGTCTGTGGCGACGTCGGCTACGGGAAGACCGAGATCGCGGTCCGGGCAGCCTTCAAGGCGGTGCAGGACGGCAAGCAGGTCGCCGTGCTCGTGCCGACCACGCTGCTGGTCCAGCAGCACCTCTCGACGTTCAGCGAGCGGATGGCCGGGTTCCCGGTGATCCTCAAGGGTCTCTCCCGCTTCCAGAGCGACAAGGAGGCGGCTGCGGTCATCGAGCAGCTGCGCGAGGGCACCGTCGACATCGTGATCGGCACCCATCGGCTGCTCAACCCCGACATCAAGATGAAGAACCTCGGGCTGATCATCGTCGACGAGGAGCAGCGCTTCGGGGTGGAGCACAAGGAGCAGATGAAGCGGATGCGCACCAGCGTCGACGTCTTGTCGATGTCGGCGACGCCGATCCCACGGACCCTGGAGATGGCGATCACCGGCATCCGGGAGATGTCGACGATCACCACCCCGCCCGAGGAGCGGCACCCCGTGCTGACCTACGTCGGAGGCTATGAGGACCGGCAGGTGATCGCTGCGATCCGGCGCGAGCTGCTGCGAGAGGGGCAGGTCTTCTTCATCCACAACCGGGTGCAGTCCATCGACAAGGCGGCCGCCCACATCCGCGACCTGGTCCCCGAGGCCCGGGTCGGGGTCGCGCACGGCCAGATGGGGGAGCACCGGCTCGAGCAGGTGATGCTGGACTTCTGGGAGAAGCGCTTCGACGTCCTGGTGTGCACCACCATCGTGGAGTCCGGCCTCGACGTCTCCA
>JBDTXF010000273.1:0-4913 GCA_040006355.1 Nocardioidaceae bacterium
AACTCGGTGTCGGGGTCGGCACGGAGCACCGTCAGCGGGA
Organism: Nocardioidaceae bacterium; assembly: GCA_040006355.1. Taxonomy (GTDB): domain Bacteria; phylum Actinomycetota; class Actinomycetes; order Propionibacteriales; family Nocardioidaceae; genus Nocardioides_B. Next base: position 41 of record JBDTXF010000273.1, read on the forward strand.
GACCCAGCTCGTTGTTGAAGGAGCCGAAGGTCGCGACCGTCCGGCCTGCGGCCGCCAGCACCTGGGCGAGCAGGTCCTTGGTGCTGGTCTTGCCCTGCGAGCCGGTCAGGGCCACCACCCGCACCCCGTCGAGCCGGGACAGCGAGTGCCGGGCCAGAGCCGCCAGGGCCACGAGAGGGTCCTGGACCAGGACGCCGGGCCGGCCGGTGTCCCGCGTCGACAGCACGGCCACCGCACCGGCGTCGACCGCGGTGCCGGCGAAGTCGTGGCCGTCGACCCGCTCCCCCGCGACGGCCACGAACAGACCGCCACGCTCGGCAACCCGGCTGTCCACGAAGGCGGGACCGGTCACGCTCGCACCGGCGTCGTGGACCACGGTGCCGCCGACCACGTCGGCGATCTCGGTCAGGGTCATCTCGATCACCGCGCGGCCAGCTCCTCGCGCAGGACGTCACGGTCGTCGAAGGGCAGCACGGCGCCGGCGACCTCCTGGCCGGTCTCGTGGCCCTTGCCGGCCACCACGACGGTGTCGCCCTCGGTCGCGATCGCGACCGCCATCCGGATCGCCGAGCGGCGGTCGCCGACCTCGTGGACCTCGGCGCGGTGCTCGGTCTCGACGCCGTCCGCGCCGGCCCGCAGCTCGGCGCGGATCGCCGCCGGATCCTCGCCGCGCGGGTTGTCGTCGGTGACCACCAGGACATCGGCCAGCCGTGCGGCGATCTCGCCCATCATCGGCCGCTTGCCGGGGTCGCGCTCGCCACCGGCGCCGATCACGACCACCAGCCGGCCGGTGGTCAGCGGGCGCAGGGCGGACAGGGCGGCGCTCACCGCGTCCGGCTTGTGCGCGTAGTCGACCACGGCCAGGAAGGGCTGCCCGGCGTCGACCTGCTCGAGCCGGCCAGGGACCCCGCCCGAGTCGCCCATCGCCCGGGCGACGACAGCCGGGTCGAAGCCGGCCTCGCCGAGGGCGGCGATGGCGCACAGCGCGTTGGCCACGTTGAAGTCGCCGGTCAGCGGCACCCGGGCCGGGAAGGCGTCCCCGGACGGCGCGTGCACGGTGAACCCCGACCCGGTCGGCTCGAGGCGTACGTCGCTGACGTGCCAGTCGGCGCCGGCGTCGTGGAGGGCGAAGGTCCGCACCGGGACGGTCGCCTCGGTGACCAGCCGACGCCCGAACGGGTCGTCGACGTTCACCAGCGCCCGTCGGCTGCGCGCCGGGGTGAACAGGGCGGCCTTCGCCGCGAAGTAGTCCTCGACGCCGGAATGGAAGTCCAGGTGGTCCCGGCCGAGGTTCGTGAAGCAGGCGACGTCGAAGACCACCCCGTCGACGCGACCCATCACCAGGGCGTGGCTGGAGACCTCCATCGCGCAGGCGACGACGCCGCGCTCGACCATCACCGCGAACAGCGCGTGCAGGTCGGGAGCCTCCGGGGTGGTCAGCGAGGTCTTCACCTCGGTGCCGTTGACGCGGGTGCCGACGGTGCCGATCACGGCAGCGGAGACCCCGGCTGCGGTCAGCGACGCCTCGGCGAGCCGGGTGGTGGTGGTCTTGCCCTGGGTGCCGGTGACCGCGACCAGCCGCATGTGGGCCGCGGGGTTGCCGTAGACCCGGGCGGCGAGCGTGCCGACGACCGAGCGCGGGCGCTCCACGACCATGACCGGGACCTCCACGCCGGTCCCGGCCAGCACGGCCGCGCCCGCTCGGTCGGTCAGCACCGCGACCGCCCCGGCCGCGACCGCCTGCGGGGTGAAGGACGCGCCGTGGGCGCGAGCACCGGCCGGAGCGACGTAGAGGTCCCCGGGCCGGACCCGCAGCGAGCTGATGCTGACCCCGGTGAGGACGGCTCCGGACAGGTCGCCGCGCCGCTCGAGCAGGTCCTCTCCGAGCCAGTCGGCGACCTCCTCGAGGGGGGTCTCCACCGGCACGGTGGGGCGCAGCGGGATCTGGTCGGGCACGCCCGAGAGGGTACCCGTCCGTGTCACCAGGTGATCTTGGGCGTGGGCGCCGTGGTGCCGGTCGGCGGCACGGCGTACTTCTGCAGGAGGTAGCTCATGATCTTGTGGAAGGCCGGACCTCCGATGGAGCCACCGCCGCCGTTGTTCTTCGGGTCCTGGACGACCACGTAGACCAGGAAGCGGGGCTTGTCGGCCGGGGCGAACCCGGCGAAGGAGACCGTGAAGGTGCCGTTGTAGCAGTGGCACTTCGAGCCCACCCGCTGCGCGGTGCCGGTCTTTCCGGCCACCCGGTAGCCGTTCACCGCTGCCACACCGGCGGTGCCGGTCAGCGGGTTGGTGACCGCCTCCATCATCCCGGTCTCGAGGCGCGCCGCGCGGCGGCTGATCACCCGGTGCTCGGTGGTGGTGTCCGACCCGACGAGCGTCCCGTCCGAGGACCTGGCCTCCCCCTTGACCAGGCTCGGGGCGACGTAGACCCCTGCGTTGGCGATCGTGTTGATCGCGGCGGCCATCTGCACGGTGTTGACCGCGACGCCCTGGCCGAACGCGATGGTGTCCTGGTTGATCTGGGACCACGTGCGCCAGTCGTTGAGCACGCCCGGGGACTCGCCGTGCACGCCGATGCCGGTGCGCCGGCCGAGACCGAACCTGCTGAGGTAGTCATAGAGCTGCCGGTGGGTGAACTGCGTGTCGGCGAGCACGGTGCCGATGTTGGACTACTTGGCGATCACGCCGGTCAGGGTGAGGCGGAGCGTTCCGTGCTGGAAGTAGTCGTGGATCACCCGGTCCTGACGCGGCAGCACCGACGGCACGGTGATCTTGGTGTTCGGGGTGACCTTGCCGGCGTCGATCAGCGCGGAGGTGGTCAGCACCTTCTCCACCGAGCCGGGCTCGAAGACGCCGCGCAGGGCACGCGAGCCCAGGTCCTTCTTCGTCGCCTGCGTGGGCTGGTTGGCGTCGAAGGTGGGGAAGTCCGCGACCGAGAGCAGCTGGCCGGTCTTGGTGTCCATGACGACGGCAGAGCCGGACGACCCCCCCGACCCCTGGACCGCGGACCGCAGCACGCGCTGGGTGTACCACTGCACGTCGCGGTCGATGGTGAGTCTCAGGGGGCGACCGCTCCTGGGCTCGACGGTGCTGTTGTCACCCAGCGGGATGCGGGTGCCACCGGTCCCCACCTCGTACGTCGCGGAGCCGTCCTTGCCGGACAGCAGCTTGTCGAACATCAGCTCGGCGCCCTCACCGGCCTGACCGGCGTCGTTCATGAAGCCGACGAGGTTGGCCGCGACGTCGCCGGCCGGGTAGGAGCGCAGCGGGTCGCGCTGGGTGGCGACGCCGTGGTAGCCCCGGTCGTCGATCTCCTTGAGGACCGACCGCGCCAGGGTGGCGGGCACCCGGCGGGCGACGTACTGGAAGCGGGTGGGCACCTTGCGCAGCCGCTGCAGGACGTCGAAGTAGTCCACGCCGAGCCGCCGCGCGATGATCGTCGCGATCCCGCTGGCGTTCTTGCTCGTCAGGGTCGGGTCGGCGACCAGCATCAGCCCGTCGACGGAGTCGGCCAGCGGGGTGCCGTTGCGGTCGGTGATCGACCCGCGGGTCGCCGGCAGCGTCACCGAGACGACGCCCTCGGCGCGGGCCTTCGCGACGTAGGCCTGGGCGTCGACGCCCTGCAGCTCGAAGAGCCGGACCGCGAACACCGACACGATCATCGCGATCAGCAGGAACCCGATCCGCAGCCGGACCAGGGAGGCACCCCGGAGGGCACGGACCCTTCGACGTCTGCGGGGCTGCACCGGACGAGTGCGACGGCCGTCGGTCAACGCGGGCCCCCCTGCTGGCTGTCGTGGGACTTCTTTGTACCCGCCGTGGGACGGGTCGCCGCGGCTGCCGCGCCGCGCGTGGTCGCCGGCCTGCTCACCTTCTCGATGATCGGGGGCGGGCGCAGGTTCTTCGGCTTCTTGATCGGCATCGGGTTGACCCGGATGGCGTCGTCGACGGTGGCGGGGGTCGGCGTCCCCAGCACCTTGCCGTCACCGAGCTGGATGAACGCGGGGCTGGCCGGCGGCACCATGCCCATCTGCTTGGCGGCGACGGCGAGCTGCTGCGGGTCCCGCAGGCCGTCGAGCTGCATCTGCAGCGACTGGCGCTGGGAGTCGAGCAGCTGAGCCTTCTGCTCCATCGCGCTGGCGGTGAAGGACACCTGCTGCATCGAGGTGTTGAAGAACAGCAGGCCGGCCACCCCGCCGACCAGGATCAGGGAGACCAGGGTCATGAAGGGCACCCGCGCGGCCCGCCCGGACCGCTGCGAGCCCGGACGGGGCACCACGGTCAGCCGGGCCCGCTCGACGGCGGCCTCGGCGAACCTCGGGACCCGGTTGCGGGCCTGGTTCATCAACGTGCTCATCTGGTGCTCCTCCGGCCTGGGCTGACTGCTGGGCTGACGTGCTGGGGTGAACCGGTCATACGACGGCTCCGGCCGCGACGCGCTCGACGGCCCGCAGCCGCACCGAGGCGGCCCGCGGGTTGGCCTCGATCTCGGCGGCGGTGGCCTTCTCGGCTCCGCGCGTGACCAGCCGCAGCGCCGGCTCGTGGCCCTCGGGCACGAACGGCAGGTCCGGCGGGACGTGGCTGCGGGTGGCGGCGGCGAAGACCTGCTTGGTGATGCGGTCCTCGAGCGAGTGGTAGGACAGCACGACCACCCGGCCGCCGACCCCGATCGCGTCGATCGCGGCGGGCAGCGCCCGGCGCAGCGCCGAGAGCTCGTCGTTGACCTCGATGCGGAGCGCCTGGAAGGTCCGCTTCGCGGGGTGTCCGCCGGTGCGGCGCGCAGGTGCGGGGATCGCGTCGTAGAGCAGCTCGACGAGCCGTCCGGAGCGGTCGAAGGGCTGACGGTCGCGCTCGCGGACCACGCTCTCGG
>JBDTXF010000274.1:0-4880 GCA_040006355.1 Nocardioidaceae bacterium
CGGATGCCCCGCTCGCACAGCACCACGTCGAGGTTGCCGCGCTGGGCGACGTACTCCGCCGCCATCAGCCACTCCTCGATCGTCGCGGTCATGCCTCGCTTGAGGAGCACCGGCTTGCCGGCATCGCCGACGGCCTGCAGCAGCCCGAAGTTGGCCATGTTGCGGGTGCCCACCTGCAGCATGTCGGCGTGCTCGGCGACCACCGCGACGTCGCGGGCGTCGACGACCTCGGTGACGATCGGCAGGCCGGTGGCCTCGCGGACCGCGGCCAGGATCTCCAGTCCCCGCACGCCCAGCCCCTGGAAGGCGTACGGCGAGGTGCGCGGCTTGAAGGCACCGCCGCGGAGCAGGCTCGCACCAGCGGCCTTGGCCATCTCGCCCGCCTCGAGGGTCTGGCTGGTCGACTCGACGGCGCACGGACCGGCGATGAAGGTGAAGGTGTCCGGGCCGATCGGCACGCTGTGGCCGGGGCCGTCGACCCACACGGTGCTGCGCCCGGCGCGGTGCTGGCGGCTGACCAGCGGGTAGGGGTCGGGGACGAACGCCGACCCGCCGACCTCCTGGACCTCGGCGACGACGTGCGCGACGTCCTCGGCGGTGGCGTCCGGTGACATGACGACGACCATGGTGTTCCTGCTTCCTGGCTGCTGGCTGGGCCTGGCCCTCGCGCCGGCGGCGTCGCTGCATGCAGAACGCCCCTGCCGTGACGGCCAGGGGCGTTGGTGTCTGGTGTGCGGGGAGGGCCTAGAGGCCGACCCGCTCGGATGCCCCGGGCGAGTAGCCAAAGAAATAGGTCCAGTTCTGCACGAGAGGAGGGTAGCTGGGCACTCTGCGGAGGAGGACGCGCCATCCAGGATCTGGACGCAACGGCACCCCGCAGTCCGGAATCTCGGTCGCGACGCGGGACTTACCACCGCCACCGGTGTCATGCAACGGTGAGTCCCCGGACACCTGACCCACCGACGTGGAGGAGCCGCCGTGCAGACCCTGGGACTTGAGCGCGTGCTGACGGCGACCGACCGCCTGGTGTCCTGGACCCCCCGGCCACTGCGGTCCGCCCTCGAGCGGCCGGTGTCGCCGCCCCGGTCACGAGGCGGCTCGGCCCCTCGCGCCATCGTGCGCTTCACCCTGGGGGTCTCCCTGGTCATGTTCGTGCTCCTCGCGGGGCTCCACCTCGCCAACGCGGTGCTGTGGAGCGGCTCGCACCAGCTCCTGGACGCCGACGACGACAGAAGCCTGTGGAGCTGGGCGAGCATCGCGGTGGAGTCGCTCGCTGCCGGCGTCCTCGCGCTGTTGGCCGTCACCTCGGCGCGTCGCGGGGTCCTCGCGTTCTGCGCCGTGGCCGTGACGTTCTTCTCGCTCGACGACTTCGTCCGGATCCACGAGAACCTGGGTGCGGTCTTCGGCGGCCTCTTCCCGCACGCGGCCCGCGCGATGTGGCCGGTGCTCTACATGCCCCTCCTGGTCGCCCTCCTGATCCAGCTCTGGCGGGTCGCCGAGGGCCTGGACGAGCGTGAGCGGGGTCTGGTCCGAGGTGGCCTGGTGGCCCTCGTCGTGGCCGTCGGCCTGGAGTTCTCGACGCCGCTGATCTTCGCGATCGGCCAGGACATCCGCAGCGCCGGCTATGCGGTGGAGGTCGCGCTGGAGGAGGGGTTCGAGCTCTGCGGCTGGATCTGGATCGCCGGCGGTCTCGCAGCGGGACTCGTGCGCCGCCTCGAGAACCCGGCGCCCGGGGTCGCTCCACCGCCGTTCCCCGAGGCGGGGTAGCGCCCAGCCCGTCGGCTCAGACGATGGAGATGGTGACCGTGCTGCCCTGGGGGGCCTTGTCGCCGGTCGCGGGGGTCTGGCTGACCACGATGCCGATCCCGATGTAGTACTGCACCTTGACCACCCGGACGGAGAACCCGGCCTGCTGCAGGGCCTCGGTCGCGCCGGAGGTGCTCATCCGGCGTACGCCGGGGACGGTGACCATCACGGGCCCCTTCGAGACCACCAGCCGGACCCTGTCGTTGCGGAAGAGGTCACCGGTGGCGGGAGACTGGGAGACCACGTCGCCCTTCACCACGGTGGCGCTGTTCCGCTCCGTGCTGTCGACCCGCAGGTGCAGCCGCCTCAGCGCGGCGGTGGCCGTGTCCCCGGCCTTGCCGGTGAAGTCGGGGACCTTGATCGGCTTCGGACCCTTGCTCACCACCAGGTCGACCGCGGCGCTGCGCCTGAGCCTGGTCCCGGGGGCCGGGTCCGAGGCGAGCACGACACCCTTGGCGACCGACTCGTCGAACCGGTAGGTGGCGTCCCCGAAGGACAGCCGGTCGTCCTGGAGGGTGGCCTGGGCGCTGTCCAGGGTGAGCTTCCGCAACGACGGGACCGCGTGCCGCTCCGGCCCACGCGAGACGAGCGCGCCCACCGTGCCGCGCCGGACGACGTGCTCCCCGCCTGCGGGATCGGTGCTGATCACCGAGCCGACGGGAACCGTCTCGGAGTAGGCGCGACCGGCGACCTCGAAGATGAGCCCGCCGGCCTCGGCCTTGGTCTGCGCGGCCCTGGCGGAGAGGTTCACCAGGCCGGGGGTGGTCGCGTAGCGTCCCGCGCCGAACCACCAGCCGCCCACCCCGGCGGCGACGGCGAGCAGCAGCACGACGAGCAGCAGGACCGGCCCGCGACGCGAGCGGCGGGGACGCGAGCCGCGGCCCGGGCGGGGACCTGTGGGCGGACCCGTGGGCGGACCCGTGGGCGGGCCGGTGGGCGGACGGCGGCCGGCGATGACACTGGTGTCGTCGGTGCGCGTGCCCGGTGCCCGGTCGGCGACCTGCGCCGGCGTCAGGATGGTGGGCAGGTCCTCGGGAGCCGGGTCGTCACGGATGTAGTCGATGTCCTCCTCCCCGGCCAGCCGCGGGACCTGCACCGTGGGTGTCAGGTCCGCGGTCAGGTCCGGGTCCTCGAGCACGCCGTGGTCCAGGGCCGCCCTGACCCGGCGCACCTGGTGCAGCAGCACCCGGGCGTCGGCCGGCCGCAGGTCACGCTGCCGTGCGGTGGCGCGGGCGACCAGCGCGTCGACGTACGCCGGGAGGCCGGGGACCACCCGAGAGGGCGGTGGGACGTCCTCGTGGACGTGCTTGTAGGCGACCTGGATCGGCGAGTCGCCCTGGTGCGGCTTGCGACCGGTGAGCATCTCATAGAGCACCACGCCGACCGCGTAGACGTCGGACCGGGCGTCGGCCCGCCCGTCCACCACGAGCTCGGGGGACAGGTAGGAGACGGTGCCGATCAGCACCCCGCCCGTCGCGGTGTGCTGGGTCTCGGTGCTGACTGCGCGGGCCAGGCCGAAGTCGGCGACCTTCACCCGGCCGTCGTCGGCGAGCAGGACGTTCTCGGGCTTCACGTCGCGGTGGATCATCCCGGCCTGGTGGGCGGCGGCCAGCGCGGAGAGGATCGGGTCGACGAGGGCCAGCGCCCGGGCGGGGGCCATCGGGGCCTCGGCGCGGATCAGGTCGCGAAGCGTGTGGCCGGGGATGTACTCCATCGCCAAGAAGAGCGTGCCGTCGTCGTCACCCTGGTCGAAGACGGCCACGACGTTCGGGTGGGAGAGCCGTGCGGCAGAGCGGGCCTCGCGGACGAAGCGGCCGGCGAAGTCGTCGTCGTCCCCGAGCCCGGCGTGCATCACCTTGAGCGCGCAGACCCGGTCCAGCCGCAGGTCGGTGGCCTCGTAGACGGTGGCCATCCCGCCGCGGGCGATCCGCGGGCCGACCCGGTAGCGACCGTCCAGGACGCGACCGATCATCGGGTCCGCGACAGTCCTGTCCACGACGGTTGTCCTCCGTTGGTGGCCAGGCGAGGGGAAGGACCCGGCTCACCGCCCGATTCTAGGCGGGCGGCGACGGCTTCCCAGGGCGCGAGCGGCGGTCGGCGTGGCGAGCCTCACCCGCGCCGGGCCGGGTTCCAGCCGTGGTGCAGCCGGCCGAACAGGGCGGCGACGCTGCGGGTGTACCTCCGGGTGGAGGGGTAGAGCCCGTGCCTTCGCACCGCGCCGAGCCCCTGGTAGTACGCCGCGACCGTCCTGCGCCACGAGGTCTGGGCGCGGAGCACCTTGATCAGCACCACTCCGGCGACGACGTTGTCGTGGAGGCCGTAGAGGTCCAGCCGGTGCCCGACGTAGCCGGACATCCACCGCCCGGTCCCGGGCATCACCTGCATCGCGCCGATCGCGCCGGCCGACGACGTCCTGCGCTGCTGCCAGCCCGACTCCTGCCAGGAGATCGCGAGTGCCAGGCGCGGGGTCACGCCGTAGCGGTGGGCAGTGCGGATCACCACCCGGCGTACGGCCGCCCGGCTGGCGTGGGTGCCGCGCCAGGGGTGCCGGACCTGGTGCGCCCGCGCCCGGTGGTGGGCCCGGTGGTGGGCCCGGTGGGCGTGGTGGGCCCGGTGGTGGGCCCGGTGGGCGTGGTGAGCACGATGGCGGGTCTGGTGGTGGGCGTGGTGAGCACGATGGCGGGTCCGGTGGTGGGCCCGGCGCTCGGCGGCGACCACGACGGGGACCAGGATGCGTTCGCCGGTGTAGAGCCGGCCGTGCCGACCGAGGTGGTTGATCGCGCGCAGCTCCCGGGTCCAGGCGTGGAACCTCACCGCGAGCCCGGTCGCGGTGTCGCCGCGGTGCACCCGGTAGGCACGCACGGAGCGGCCCGGGTGACCCCTCCACCGGTGCCCGGACGCGGAGGCCGCGGCCGTCAGCGTGAGCCCCCCGGAGAGGGCGGTCCCGGAGGCGGCGGTCCCGGCCGGGACGGTCGCCTGGGTGGCGACTGACGCGCCCATCAGCAGCACGCCGCCGGCGATGGTCGCGGTGACGGTGCTGCCCAGACGGCGCAGCCAGGGGCGGGTGGGAGCGG
>JBDTXF010000275.1:0-4876 GCA_040006355.1 Nocardioidaceae bacterium
ATGCGCAGGCGCGAGCCGACCAGCTGCAGGCTCCGGTAGCCCGGCACCGGCCGGACGAAGGCGCGCACCGGGCCGGTCTCGCCCTGCACGAGCGGCAGGTCGCGGTCGTAGCCGAGCCGGCGAACGGCCCCACCCACCGTCGGGTCGACGGCGCCGTCGGTGAGCTCCGCTGCCGCGAGTGCCTCGGTCATGAGGTGGGTCAGGGTCGGGGACAGCGTCACCCAGCCGGACGCTTCGGTGAGCCGGCTGATCTCGCTGTCCTCACGGAAGCGGTTCGCCGCGTCGTCGACCTTGGCCAGGTAGGAGTCGACCAGCTCGCGCGCCGGGGCCAGCACGCCGGGGTTCGTCACCACCAGGCGGGCGCGGGTGCTCCACAGCTCCCACTCGGTGCTCGCGGTGGTCATCTCAGGATCCCGACGAGGTGGCTGTCGACGAGCCGCTGCCGGAGGAGAGCGTCGTGCTGCCGGTGCTCTTCTTGGCGGTGCTGCTCGACGTGCCGGACGTGCCGGAGGACTTCGTGGTGCTCGTGGTCGCGCCGCCGGCGCCGGTGGCACTGGTTCCGGTCGAGGTGCCGGTCGAGGTGCCGGTCGAGGTGCCGGTCGAGCCCGAAGCCGTCGACGTCGCTGACGAGCTGCCGGCGGCCGAGACCCCGAGCACCGCGGCGATCGCGAGCGAGGCGGCTGCCGAGGTCCCGATCAGCGTCCGGCTCAGCCGGCCGGCGCGGCGCACGGCCCGGTCGCGGTCGTAGGGGTGCGGGCTGCGGGGTTCGGTGGTCATGTCCCCAGAGTGAGGGGCCAGGCTGTCAGTGTCCTGGGCGGTCGGTGGGGGCAACCTGTGAGGTCTCTGTGCACCCGTCGCGACAGGGGCAGGTGATCAGCGCGTGTGAGCGACCTCGCGCGCCGGGGTCTCGGCCTCCTGCCGGCGCACCCCGCTCGTCCGGGTGACCAGGTAGCCCACGAAGCCCAGCGCCAGGGCGACCGGGACACCGAGGTTCGCATAGGCCCAGGCCCCGTCTCGACCGCCCAGGCCCAGGGGGCCGAGCAGGAACCCCAGCCAGGACAGGCCCTTCCCGGCGCCGGTGGTGTCGATGACCAGACCCCAGCCGACCAGCGTCGCGACGGCCATCAGCGCCACCGAGACCGCGTTGACCGAGCCGTAGCCAGCCGCGCTCGCGTCGAACAGCTTCAGCTCGTCGTAGTCACGCCGGCGCACCAGCAGGTCGGCGAGGAAGACGCCGCACCAGGCGGCCATCGGCACGCCGAGGATGATCAGGAAGGCCATGAACAGACCCAGGAAGCTGTCGGCGACCCAGACGATGTAGATGGTGCCGAGCACCATCAGCACCCCGTCGATGGCGGCGGCCACCCACCGCGGCGTGCGCAGTCCGAGGGTGAGCAGGGTGAGGCCGGAGGAGTAGATGTCCAGGACCGCCCCGCTGACCAGTCCGCCGATGGCGACCAGTGCGAAGGGCGCGAGGAACCAGGTCGGCAGGATCGTGGTGAGTGCCCCGATCGGGTCGAGTGCGACGGCCTTCGAGAGCTTGTCGTCCGAGGCGGCCAGCAGCACGCCGTACGCCACCAGGACGACCACCGGCAGGCTCCCGCCGAAGGTCGGCCAGCCGACCACACCACGGGTGGAGGCGGTGCGCGGGAGGTAGCGGGAGTAGTCCGCGGCGGAGTTGACCCAGCCGACCCCGAACCCGGTCATCACCAGGATCGTGGCGCCGACCACCGCGCTGAGGCCGCCGGCCTTCAGGTCGCCGGCGGCGCCGAGGTCGACGTGGTCGAAGGTGAGCACCATGTAGAGCGCGGTGACCACGATCATCGCGACGGTCAGCCACTTCTGCAGCCTCATGATGGCGTCGAAGCCGAGGATGCCGGCCGCGACGATGATGCCGGCCACCACGAGGAAGGCGATCACCTTGGTCAGGCTGCCGTCGCCCCAGCCCAGGCGGCCGAAGACCGTCGCCGTCGCGAACGTGGCCAGCGAGACCAGGACCGTCTCCCAGCCGACCAGGAGCAGGTAGGAGACAGCGCCCGGCAGGAGGTTGCCGAAGCGGCCGAAGGAGGCCCGGGAGAGGACCAGCGTCGGCGCCGAGCCGCGCTTGCCGGCGATCGAGACCAGTCCGACCAGCAGGAAGGACAGCACCGCGCCGAGCACCGCCGCGACCAGGGCCTGCACCAGGCTCAGCCCGAAGCCGAGCACGAACGAGCCGTAGGAGACCGCCAGCACCGAGACGTTCGAGGCGCACCAGGGCCAGAAGAGCTGGGCCGGGGTGCCCTTGCGCTCGGACTCGTCGATGACGTTGATGCCGTTGGCCTCGATGCCGAGACCCGGGGATCGCGCGCCCGTGACGCTCGTGCTCGTCCGACTGGTCATCTGCTCACCCTTCCCTCTCCGGGGCCCATCCTGCCCGCTCGAAGCGGACCTCGCCCACCGAGGACCGCGGTGTGACCGTTGGCACATCGGCCCGGATCCACTAGGGTCGGCGCAACGATAAGTTCTGGCACGCAACAAATACGCCCCGAGGAGCTCGAATGCCTGCGGCACCCACCCCCTCCGACCGCTTCACCTTTGGCCTCTGGACCGTCGGCTGGCAGGGTCGTGACCCCTTCGGCGACGCGAGCCGCGCCCCGCTCGACCCGGTCGTGTCCGTGCACGAGCTCGCCGCGCGCGGCGCCCACGGCGTCACGTTCCACGACGACGACCTGATCCCGTTCGAGGCGACCAGCAGCGAGCGTGACCAGCACATCTCGCGCTTCAAGGACGCGCTCGCCGAGACCGGGATGAAGGTCCCGATGATGACCACCAACCTGTTCACCCACCCGGTGTTCAAGGACGGCGGCTTCACCAGCAACGACCGCTCGGTGCGTCGCTTCGCGATGCGCAAGGTGGTCCGCAACATCGACCTGGCCGCCGAGCTGGGTGCCCAGACCTACGTCTTCTGGGGTGGTCGCGAGGGCTCTGAGTTCGACGGCGCGAAGGACGTCCAGGCGGCCCTGGACCGCTACCGCGAGGGCATCGACGCGCTGGCCGCCTACGTCAAGGAGCAGGGCTACGACATCCGATTCGCGATCGAGCCCAAGCCCAACGAGCCACGTGGCGACATCCTGCTGCCGACCGTCGGCAGCGCGCTCGCCTTCATCGCCGAGCTCGAGCACGGCGACATCGTGGGAGTGAACCCCGAGGTGGGACACGAGCAGATGGCGGGACTGAACTTCGTCGCGAGCATCTCCCAGGCGCTGTGGGCCGGCAAGCTGTTCCACATCGACCTCAACGGCCAGCGGTCCATCAAGTTCGACCAGGACCTGGTCTTCGGGCACGGCGACCTGCTCAACGCGTTCTTCCTCGTCGACCTCCTCGAGCACGGCTCGAACGGCGGTCCGTCGTACGCCGGTCCGCGGCACTTCGACTACAAGCCGTCCCGCACCGAGGACATGGCCGGGGTCTGGGCCTCCGCGGAGGCCAACATGTCGATGTACCTGATGCTCAAGGAGCGGGCCGCCGCCTACCGCGCTGACCCGGAGGTGCAGGCCGCCCTGGAGGCCGCCGGCGTGGCGACCCTGCAGCAGCCGACCCTGGGCGACGGCGAGACGCTCTCGGACCTGCTCGCGGACCGCAGTTCGTTCGAGGAGTACGACGCCGACGTCGCCGCCCAGCACGGGTTCGGCTTCGTCCGGCTCAACCAGCTCGGCGTCGAGCACCTGCTCGGCGCTCGCTGACCGATTTGCAGGCACATGTCACACCCGGATGACGGCACGGTGACTTTTTGCGTAACGAATTGGTGTCGAAACGTCGTGTCACCACTGTCACAGCGATATGTTCGCGCGCACAACAATCAACGAAGTCGGGGCTGCAGGCGGCGCACGGGTTTCGCACCTGGCCCCCCAACGAAAGGGCTACAGCGCATGCGCAAGACCACTGTGTCGCTCGCGGTGCTTGGGGTCGCCGCGGCGATGTCCCTCGCCGCCTGCGGCTCGTCGAGTGACACCAGCTCGAGCAGCAGCTCGAGTGCCTCGTCCAGCTCACCGTCGGCCAGCGAGTCGAGCTCCTCGGCCGCCGGCGGTGCCGTCGACGGGAAGGGCGCGAAGGTCGGCATCATCCTGCCCGACACCACGTCCTCGCCTCGCTGGGTCACGGCTGACCCCGAGGCCCTGAAGGCCGCCTGCACGAAGGCCAACCTGGACTGCAACATCCAGAACGCCGGTGGCTCGGCCTCCAAGATGCAGACCATCGCCCGGCAGATGACCGCCGACAAGATCAAGGTCCTGATGATCGTCGACCTCGACGCCGCGTCCGGTGCCAAGATCGAGCAGGAGGCGGCCAAGAACGGCGTCATCCCGGTCGACTACGACCGCCTCACCGCGGGCGGTGGCGCTGCGCTCTACGTCTCCTTCGACAACGTCAAGGTCGGCCAGGTCCAGGGCACCGCACTGACCCAGTGCCCGCAGGTCAAGGGCGCCAAGGCGGTCAAGTACGTGGACATCGACGGCGCCCCGACCGACAACAACGCGACCCTGTTCGCGCAGGGCTACGACGGCGTGCTGTCGAAGACCCCCGGCTGGACGCGCGTCGGCAAGCAGACCGGCAACTGGGACGCTCCGACGGCCGGCCGGGTCTTCAGCTCGATGCTCGGCAAGAACAACGACGTCAAGGCCGTCATGGTGGCCAACGACACGATGGCAGGCGCCGTGATCACCGACCTCAAGCGACAGGGCCTCAACGGCAAGGTCGCGGTCTCCGGTCAGGACGCCAGCGCCGAGGGTCTGCAGCACATCCTCGACGGTGACCAGTGCTTCACGATCTACAAGAAGTCGACGCTGGAGGCCGACCCGGCCATCAACGCGATCGCCCAGCTGGCCAACGGCCAGGTGCC
>JBDTXF010000276.1:0-4868 GCA_040006355.1 Nocardioidaceae bacterium
CGGCCGGCCGACGTCGACCGGTTCTGGGCGAGCACCACGCCGGACCCCGACACCCCGCCGAGCCGGTGGCTGCGCGGCATGCGCACCGCGCCGGTGGTGATCGTCCCGCTGTCCAGCAAGGCGGCCTACCTCGTGCGGTACGCCGAGCCGGACAAGGCCGGACCCGGCGGTGAGCACCGGTGGCCGGTGCCCTACTGGCACGTCGACACCGGGATGGCGTCCCTGCTGATCCTGCAGACAGCCGTCGACGAGGGTCTCGGGGCCTGCTTCTTCGGCATCCCCCGTGACCGGGTGGCCCTGCTCCGCGCGCAGTTCGGCATCCCCGAGGCGCAGGTGCCGGTCGGCGCGATCACCGTCGGCCACCGGGCGCCGGACCCGGGTGCGGTCGGGTCGCCGTCCCGTCGTGCGCGCCGACCGACCCAGGAGGTCGTTCACCGCGGCCGGTGGTGACCGGCGTCCTCCCGCGTCTTGCGCACCCGCGAACTGTCGGTAGCGTCGAGGCATGGCGA
Organism: Nocardioidaceae bacterium; assembly: GCA_040006355.1. Classification (GTDB taxonomy): domain Bacteria; phylum Actinomycetota; class Actinomycetes; order Propionibacteriales; family Nocardioidaceae; genus Nocardioides_B. The sequence continues at coordinate 510 of JBDTXF010000276.1, forward strand.
AGAAGAAGTGGTCCGAGATGAGTCCCGTCCAGAAGCGGATGATCGTCGTGGCGGCCGCCGCCGAGGCGGTGGTCACGACGGTGGCGGCACGTGACCTGGCCAAGCGCCCGCCGGAGCAGGTGCGAGGACCGAAGCTGGTCTGGGGTCTCCTGCTGTCGGTCCAGCCCGTCGGTCCGATCGCCTACCTCGTCGCCGGCCGCCGCTGACGCTGGGCGGCCGTTCGGACGGGCAGCTGGTGCCGATCCCGCCGGCTGACCCCCGGAAAGCGACGAGCTGCAGGTCCGAGCGGCCCCTCACCGCCGGTTTCCTAGACTGGGCGCCGAGGTGAGAGCGATGGAGGGACACGACGGCGACGAGCAGCGCCGGCTGAGGCGTGCTGCGGTGACCCGGTTCGGGCAGGCGCCGGAGGGCGCGGAGGCAGCCGAGCGCTCGGCGGAGAAGGCCGACGAGGACGACAACGCGGCCTCGCAGCGCATCGAGCAGCAGACCCTGTGGGTCGACATGCAGGTCCGCGCCGCGATCAACCGCGGCGACTTCGCGAACCTGCCCGGTGCCGGCAAGCCGCTGGACCTGCCGGCCCAGCACGACCCGGACTGGTGGGTGAAGCGCCTGATCGAGCGCGAGAAGATCACCGGCGTCGCCCCCCCTGCGATCGGCCTGCGCGAGGAGGACGCCGAGCTCGACGCCACCCTGGACCGTGAGTGGTCCGAGGACGGTGTACGCCGGGTGGTGGAGGACTTCAACCGCCGCGTCGTCGAGGCGCGTCGTCAGCTCACCGGTGGCCCGCCGGTGGTCACCAGGACCCGCGACGCGGACGCCGAGGTGGAGGCATGGCGGTCGCGGCGCACGGTCGCACGCGAGGCGTCCCGCCGACGCCGCGCCGCGGAGGCGGCCGAGGCCCGAGCAGCGGTGGCCGCCCGCCCCCGACGACGCTGGTGGCGCCGCGCCCGCTGACGTCGCTGCTGGCAGGATGCCCCCATGCCACTGCGCACGACGGCCGCCGTGCTCGTCCGCCACGGCGGGCCCGAGGCCCTCGAGATCCGGACGGACTGGGTCGTGCCCGACCCCGGCCCCGGCGAGGTGCTCGTCGAGGTCCGAGCGGCCGGGGTCAACAACACCGACCTCTGGACCCGGCAGGGGGCCTACGGGACGGCCGCCGACCCTGACGCGGAGGCCGGCTGGCTCGGACCGCTCGCCTTCCCGCGCGTCCAGGGCGGCGACGTCGGCGGCGTCGTGGTCGCGGTCGGCCAGGACGGCGGCGACCTCCTCGGCCGCCGGGTGCTGGTGGACCCCGCGGCCTACCGCGACGACGGTCCGCAGGCGTCTCCGGTGGCCTACCTCGGCAGCGAGAGCGACGGCGGCTTCGCGGGCTACGTCCTGGTCGCCGCGGACCACGCCCACGACGTCAGCGACTCACCGCTCTCCGACGACGAGCTGGCGTGCCTGCCGGTGGCCTACGGCACCGCGACGCGGATGCTCCGACGGGCCGGGCTGCAGCAGGGCGAGACGGTGCTGGTCACCGGTGCCTCGGGCGGGGTCGGCATCGCCCTGGTCCAGCTCGCCGCGGCGCACGGCGCGCACGTCGTCGCCGTCACCTCGAGCGACAAGGCCGACGCCGTGCAGGGCGCCGGCGCGCGGCAGACCGTCCTGCGAGACGCCGGCGACGTCGCCGGGCAGGTGCGCCGGGCCGCGCCCCGGGGGCTGCACGTGGTGGCCGACGTGGTCGGCGGGCCCGGGCTCGCTGCGCTGCTGCCGCTGCTCGTCGACGACGGCCGGTGGGTGATCGCGGGCGCCATCGCGGGCCCGGTCGTGGAGCTCGACCTCCGGAGGCTCTACCTGCACAGCCTGCGGATGATCGGGTCCTCGATGCACACCAGCGAGGACTTCGCGGCGCTCGTCGAGCTGGCCAGGACCGGCGCGGTCCGGCCGCTGGTCGCCGACACCTACCCGCTGACCCGGATCCACGAGGCGCAGGAGCGCTTCGCCGCGGCGCACCACGTCGGCAAGCTCGTCCTGCACCCCTGACCCGCTGCGGTCAGCCCTCCTGCATCGGGATGCGCACCCCGCGCTCGTGCGCGGCGGTGACGGCGTCCTCGTAGCCCGCGTCCACGTGCCGGATCACGCCCATCCCCGGGTCGTTGGTGAGCACCCGCTCGAGCTTCTGCGCAGCGAGCTCGGTGCCGTCCGCGACGGTGACCTGGCCGGCGTGGATGGAGCGGCCGATGCCGACGCCGCCCCCGTGGTGGATCGACACCCAGGTCGCCCCGGACGCCGTGTTGACCAGGGCGTTGAGCAGCGGCCAGTCCGCGATCGCGTCGGAGCCGTCGAGCATCGACTCGGTCTCCCTGTACGGCGAGGCGACACTGCCGCTGTCGAGGTGGTCGCGGCCGATGGCGACCGGGCCCTTGAGCTCGCCCGAGGCGACCATCTCGTTGAACCTCAGGCCGGCCAGGTGGCGCTCGCCGTACCCCAGCCAGCAGATGCGGGCGGGCAGGCCCTGGAAGGCGACCCGCTCGCCGGCCATCGTGATCCAGCGATGAAGACGCTCGTTGGCAGCAGACTCCTCTCGGGGAAACAGCTCGAGGATCGCCCGGTCGGTGGCGGCGATGTCGGCCGGGTCGCCGGACAGCGCGGCCCAGCGGAACGGGCCCTTGCCCTCGCAGAACAGCGGCCGGATGTAGGCCGGCACGAACCCGGGGAACTCGAAGGCCCGGTCGTAGCCGCCCTTGCGGGCCTCGTCCCGGATCGAGTTGCCGTAGTCGAAGACCTCGGCACCGCCGTCCTGGAACTCCACCATCGCCCGCACGTGCGTGGCCATCGAGGCCTGCGCCCGCTTGGTGAAGCCCGCCGGGTCGGTGTCCCGCTCGCTCGCCCAGTCCTCGAACGCGGTGCCGGCGGGAAGGTAGTAGAGCGGGTCGTGTGCCGAGGTCTGGTCGGTGACGATGTCGATCGGTGCGCCCTGCTCCAGCAGCGCGGGCAGCACCTGGGCGGCGTTGCCGAGCACGCCGATGGACAGCGGACGACGCTCGTCCCGGGCCTCGACCGCGAGCTCGACCGCGTGCGCGAGGGAGTCGGCCTGCACGTCGAGGTAGCGGTGCTCGATGCGCCGGGTGATCCGGGCCGGGTCGCACTCGATGCAGATCACCACGCCGTCGTTCATCGTCACCGCGAGCGGCTGGGCGCCGCCCATCCCGCCGAGCCCGGCCGTCACGGTGATGGTCCCGGCGAGCGTGCCGCCGAACCTCTTGTCGGCCACCGCCGCGAACGTCTCGAAGGTGCCCTGGAGGATGCCCTGGGTGCCGATGTAGATCCACGAGCCGGCCGTCATCTGGCCGTACATCGTCAGCCCGAGATGCTCGAGGCGGCGGAACTCCTCCCAGTTGGCCCAGTCCCCGACCAGGTTGGAGTTCGCGATCAGCACCCGTGGCGCCCACTCGTGGGTGCGCATGACGCCCACCGGCTTGCCGCTCTGCACGAGCAGCGTCTCGTCGGACTCCAGCGTGGTCAGGGCACGCACGATCGCGTCGTAGGCGTCCCAGGACCGGGCCGCCTTGCCGGTGCCGCCGTAGACCACGAGCTCGTCGGGGTTCTCCGCGTTCTCCGGGTCCAGGTTGTTCATCAGCATCCGCAGCGGCGCCTCGGTCTGCCAGCTCTTCGCCGTCAGCTCCGGGCCGCGCGGGGCGCGCACCTCTCGGGGTCCACTCATGCCAGGTCTCCCATCGTGTCCTCCACAGCGCGCACCAGTGCGCCGCTGCGTACGTCGTGCAGTGCGTGCTCGATCTCGGGGGCGAGGTGCCGGTCCGGGCCGGGACCCTCCACGTTGCGCCGCAGCAGGGCGACCGCCGCGGCGGTGCCCGGTGACGGTGTCAGGGGCGCGCGCAGGTCGAGCGCGCGGGCGGCGGTGAGGTACTCGATCGCCACCACGCGCGCCAGCCCGTCGACGGACCGGCGCAGCTTGCGTGCGGCGGACCATCCCATCGAGACGTGGTCCTCCTGCATCGCGCTGCTGGGGATCGAGTCCACGCTGGCCGGGTTCGCGAGCCGCTTGAGCTCGGAGACGATCGCGGCCTGGGTGTACTGCGCGATCATGTGCCCGGAGTCGACGCCGGGGTCGTGGGCCAGGAACGGCGGAAGCCCGTGGCTGCGGGTCCGGTCCAGGAAGCGGTCCGTGCGCCGCTCGGAGATCGACGCGACGTCGGCCGCGACGATGGCCAGGAAGTCCAGCACATAGGCAACCGGTGCCCCGTGGAAGTTGCCGTTGGACTCCACGCGGCCGTCCTCGAGGACGACCGGGTTGTCCACGGCGGACGCCAGCTCGCGTGAGGCGACCAGCGCCGCGTGGTCCACGGTGTCGCGGGC
>JBDTXF010000277.1:0-4864 GCA_040006355.1 Nocardioidaceae bacterium
CGACCAGCTCTACGTCCCGGAGTTCAACAACGGGGCGATGGAGAACGCCGGCTGCGTCACGCTGCGCGACGAGTACGTCCCCCGCAGCCCGCAGGCCCTCTGGTTCTACGAGCAGCGCGCCAACACCGTGCTGCACGAGATGGCCCACATGTGGTTCGGCGACCTCGTGACCATGAGGTGGTGGGACGACCTGTGGCTCAACGAGTCGTTCGCCGAGTGGGCCTCGCACCACGCCCTGGTGAACGCCACGACGTACGCCGAGGCGTGGACCGGGTTCACCAACCTGCGCAAGAACTGGGCCTACCGCCAGGATCAGCTGCCCACCACGCATCCGGTCGCGGCGGACAACGCCGACCTGGCAGACGTGGAGGTCACCTTCGACGGGATCACCTATGCCAAGGGTGCCTCCGCGCTCAAGCAGCTGGTGGCCTGGGTCGGCGAGGGGGCGTTCCTGGCCGGCCTGCGCGGCTACTTCGCCCGGCACGCCTTCGGGAGCTCGGAGTTCAAGGACCTGCTCGCCGCACTCGAGGAGACCTCCGGGCGCGACCTGCACGCGTGGGCCGAGGAGTGGCTGAGGACCTGCGGCGTCAACACGCTGAGCGCCAGGTTCGAGCTCGGTGAGGACGGCTGCTACTCGTCCTTCGGCATCGTCCAGACCGCGGACCCCGACCACCCCACGCTGCGGCGGCACCGCATCGGCGTCGGCCTCTACGACTGGGACGAGGCCGGCCGCCTGGTCCGGCGCACGACGGTCGAGACCGACGTCGTCGGTGCGCACACCGACGTCGCGAAGCTCGTCGGGGTCGAGCAGCCCGACCTGCTGCTGCTCAACGACGGCGACCTGACCTACGCCAAGATCCGCTTCGACGAACGGTCGCTCGACACTGTCCGCGCGTCGATCCACACCCTCGAGGACTCCCTCGCCCGCGCCCTGTGCTGGGGCGCGCTGTGGGACATGACGCGCGAGGCCCAGGTCACCGCGGCCGACTTCGTCACCCTGGTGCTGCGCGGCCTCGGCGCCGAGACGGACGAGACAGCGGCCAAGCAGCTCCCGCACTACGTGCAGGTCGCCATCGACCAGTTCGCCCACCCGTCCCGGCGACAGGAGCTGCAGGCGAGGTGGGAGGCGGGCCTCCGCGTCCTGATCGGGGAGGCCACCCCGGGCAGCGACCATCAGCTGACCTTCGTGAAGGCGTTCGCCGGTGCCACCGGCAAGCGCATCCCGCCGTCGTCGTACGGCGGTGCGGGGCGGAGCAGCGAGGCCCTGGACTTCCTGGCCGGCCTGGTCGACGGCACCGTCAGGCTCGAGGGGCTCGTCGTCGCCGACGACATCCGGTGGGCGGCGATCACCGCCCTGGCCGCCCACGGTCGCGTCGACGAGGCACAGGTGCTCGAGGAGCGGCGCGCCGACAACACGGTCTCCGGCTGGGAGCGGGCCACGGCGGCGCTCGCGGTGATCCCGTCAGCCACGATGAAGGCCCGGGCCTGGCACGACGCGACGGTCAGCGACGAGGTGTCGAACGAGACCCAGCGCAGCGTCGCCTACGTCTTCGACGTGGCGGGCCAGGACGACGAGCTGGCGCCGTACCTCGAGAGGTACCTCTCGACCGCCGACACCATCTGGGAGGACAAGGGCACCCAGATCGCCTCGACGATGCTGGAGTACATGTTCCCGCGTGCCCTCACCAGCCGCGAGACGCTCGAGCGCGTGGACTCCTGGCTGGCCGCCTCCCCCGCGAACCCGGCGGCCAAGCGCTATGTGCGTGAGGCACGCGACGACATCGAGCGAGCACTCAGAGCGCAGGCCGCTGACGCCTGAGCCGCCACGGACGGACGAGGGACCGCACTTCTGCGGTGCGGCCCTTCGTCGTGATCGGGTCCTACTCGTGCAGGACGGCGGGTCGCCGACCGTGCTCGGCGAGCTGCTGGACGCCCCGGGTGATGCCGCCGACGAGGTCTCCCTCGGCGAACGCACTCTGCATGGTCAGCGCCGCCAGCTCGGCCTCGGCGTCGTCGAGGACCCGGTGCGCGGTGACCCCGGTGACGATCTCGAGGATCCTGGCCGCCGGGTCGACGAGCACGAGGACCGACCGGTCGGGAGCGACCAGCGTGGAGTGCAGCCTCTCGGCGAACGGCCTGGTCTCCCCCTCGGAACGGCCGACGAAGACCGAGAACTCGATGCGGGACAAGGTCTCCGCGTCGCGGATGGCCTTGTCGATCTCGTGCCGCTGAGCTGCGGTGAAAGCGTCACCAGCGGCCACTTGCGCCTCCTCGGGTGGGACCGGACGTGGTGAGTGCCGGTGGCACGGCGGAGTCGACGGCCTCGAGGCCGGTGCGGGGTCCGCCGAACCATTCCGACTCGCCCCGCCACGGCTGGCCGGGGTGGTAGGTCTCGCCCTTCGACATCGAGGGCAGACAGACCAGCAGGGTGATCAGCGCGAGCAGGGCGAGGGGGACCATGACGAGGAGCAGCACGACGTGCAGCCCCGAGACAGGGGGAGTGTTCTCCCAGGTGGCCGGTGGCTCGGCGAAGGCCACGCCTGTGGCACTCGTCACCAGCAGTGCGGGCACCAGCGCCAGGACGCGGGCGGCCCGGCGTACGCGGGGGTTCGAAGGACGGTTCGTCACAGGCACCAGGATACCCAACCCGGTTTGGTCCACTCCACGACCTCTCGTAACGTCGCCGCCATGATGACCTCCTCTCTCGTTCCCGACGCGTCCGCGCCACGGGCCGTCGTCGAGCAGTGGAGCGACCTGCTGCGCAGCTGGCTCGGCAGCGACTGGCAGTCCCAGGCGATCTCGTGGCTGATCGAGAAGCCGCTCGCCATCCTGCTGCTGGCGGTGGTCGCGGTCGCGGTCCGCTGGTTCCTGCACCGCCTGATCACCCGGCTGGTGCACCGCGCCGCCGAAGGCCTCCCGAGCCCGGTGATGCGCCGGCGACGTGAGCATCAGCAGGACGAGCACCCGGCGGCGGTGCTGGCCGGCAGACGCGTGCAGCGGGCCGAGACGATGGGGTCGCTCCTCAAGAGCATCGCCTCGATCGTGGTCTTCACCGTGTTCGGCATCACCGCGGTCGCGGAGCTCGGCTACCCGGTCGGCCCGCTGATCGCCAGCGCGGGTGTGGTCGGGGTGGCGCTCGGCTTCGGAGCGCAGAACCTGGTCAAGGACTTCCTGGCCGGCATCTGCATGATCTTCGAGGACCAGTACGGCGTCGGCGACGTGGTCGACCTCGGCGACGCCGGCGGGACCGTCGAGGCGGTCGGGCTGCGCGTGACCCGGCTCCGCGACGTCGAGGGCACCGTCTGGTACGTCCGCAACGGCGAGATCGTCCGGGTCGGCAACCAGAGCCAGAACTGGGCACGGACCGTGCTCGACATCCCGGTCGCCCTCGACCAGGACCTGCACAAGGTGCAGGACGTCCTGCGCGACGTCGCCCACGACCTCTGGGACGACGAGGACTACAAGCACCTGATCATCGAGGAGCCCTCGGTGTGGGGCGTCCAGGAGCTGACCCCCAACTGGATCACCGTGCGGGTCACCTTGAAGACCGCACCTCTCGAGCAGTGGGCGGTGGCCCGGGAGATGCGCCAGCGGATCAAGATCCGCTTCGACCACGAGGGCATCGAGTTCGCGCATCCCACCGGGGCCTGGGCCCCTCCGGCCTGACCCGTCCCCACGGGTCACCCTCACCGTCAGGCGAGCGAGGCGTCCAGGGTGATCGTGGTGCCGGTGAGCGCCTGGGAGACCGGGCAGTTCTTCTTGGCGTCCTCGGCAGCCGCGGCGAAGTCCTGAGGACTGATGCCCTCGATGCCGGCGACGACGGTGAGGTGGATGCCGGTGATGCCGGTGCCCGGCACGAAGGTGACGTCGGCCTGGGTGTCGAGCGACTGCGGCGGGGTCCCGGCGCCGGCCAGGCCGTTGGACAGTGCCATCGAGTAGCAGGCGGAGTGGGCCGCGGCAATCAGCTCCTCGGGGCTGGTCTTGCCGTTGGCGTCCTGGGAGCGGGCGGCCCAGGTCACGTCGTAGGTCCCGACGCCGGACGACTCGAGGGCAACAGTGCCGGCGCCCTCCGTCAGCGAGCCTTCCCAGTGGGTCTTCGAGGTGCGGACGGTGGCCATGGGCCTCTCCTTCGTGTGCGGGTCGGGTGTGCGCGCCCGAGCCTTGCCCGCTCGGTGACAATAGGCAAGTGACGACCTCGCCTGACGGACAGACCTTCTACGACGCGATCGGCGGCCACCAGACCATCGCCACGATCGTCGACCGCTTCTACGCCGGGGTCGCGACCGACGAGGTGCTCCGTCCGCTCTACCCCGAGGCCGACCTCGCACCGGCCCAGGAGCGCTTCACGCTGTTCCTGGTGCAGTACTGGGGCGGCCCCACGACGTACTCCGAAAGGCGCGGTCACCCCCGGCTCCGCATGCGGCACGCACCGTTCGCCGTGACCCCGCGGGCCAAGGAGCACTGGCTGCTGCACTTCCGCGAGGGTCTCGACGCGGCGGGCCTCTCCCCGGAGCTGGACGCGCAGTTCTGGGACTACGTCACCCATGCCGCCCAGTTCATGGTGAACACCCTCGAGGACGATGCTCCGGCGAGCTAGGGCGGACTCGTGACGAGGACGTGCCCAAGACGGGCCCGCTCCTCGGCGCTCAGCGGTCGGGATCCCTGGGTCGCCAGGTCGAAGGCCACCAGCCTCACCTCGGCCGTGGAGTAGACCGAGCCGCCACCGTCGGGCTGGTCAACGATGCGGCAGGACAGGTCGTAGGACGACGTGCCGATCCGGGTCACCCAGGTCTGCACGGTGTAGGGCTCGGGCCGGAACAGGATCGGTTGCTTGAAGTCGACGTCGATGCACGCCACCACCTGC
>JBDTXF010000278.1:0-4858 GCA_040006355.1 Nocardioidaceae bacterium
AGCCCGTGACCGAGATGAGGTACGCGGACCTCATCCAGTCGAGGTACGTCGCCTGCCCCTCGCCGTTGATGTCGGCGGGGTACTCCACGTCAGCGCTGAACGGCGGCACCTGGCTCACGGGCATCGCCAGGACGTCGTAGGTCTCGAAGAACGCACGCATCCGGTCGTGGATCGAGGTGAGCTGCTGGTAGGCGCGGGCGACGTCGTCGCCGGTGAGGTCGGCGCCGAGCAGGATGTTCTCGCGCAACGACGCCTTGAAGTCATCGGGCCGCTTGTCGAGCAGGGTGCGGAAGCGGTGGTGGAAGACCCAGGCCCGCAGCGTCCGGAACGCCGCGTCCGCGCTGTGCAGCACCGGGTGCGCGTCCTCGACCGTCGCGCCCGCGTCCAGGAACACCTGCGCCTGGGCGGCCACCACGTCGGCGACGGCCCGGTCCACGGAGAACGCGCCGCCCAGGTCGACAGAGAGCGCGACGCGGGCGCCCTTGAGGCCGTCACCCCGTAGCGGTGCGTCGAACGTCGCGCCCGGGGACTCCAGCGACATCGGCGCACGCCGGGACGGGCCGGCGATCACCGACAGCAGGAACGCCAGGTCCTCCACGGTGCGCGCCATCGGCCCGCTGACCGAGGTCAGCTCCCAGGCGTTGGTGGTCGGCCAGCTCGGGACCCGCCCGACACTGGGCCGCAGCCCCACCACGTTGTTGAAGGACGCGGGGTTCCGCAACGAGCCGCCCATGTCGCTGCCGTCGGCGAGCGGCACCATGCCGCTGGCGAGCGCGGCCGCGGCGCCACCGCTCGACCCGCCAGCCGACCGCGACAGGTCGTAGGGGTTCCTGGTGGTCCCGAAGACCGGGTTGAACGTGTGCGACCCGGCGGCCCACTCCGGCACGTTGGTCTTGCCGATGGTGACGGCCCCCGCGCCCCGGATCCGCTCGACGACCAGGTCGTCGCGCTTCGGGACGTGGTCAGCACGCAACGGCGACCCGAACGTCGTGCGCCAGCCCGCCACCTCGTGGGTGTCCTTGAACGCGTGCGGCAGCCCGTGCAGCGGCCCGACCATCTCTCCCCGGGCCAGCCGCTCGTCCGCCTCCGTCGCGCCGGCGCGCGCCCGCTCCTCGTCCAGGGACACCACCGCGTTCACCGTCGGGTTCACCTCCGCGATGCGCGACAGGTGCAGCTCCATGAGCTCGCGCGCAGAGATCTCCCTGGCCGCGACCGCGGCCGCCATCGCCCGCGCGCTGCTGTAGACGTCGAGGTCGGTCATCGGGCTGCTCGCTTCGACATCAGAGGCACCGCGCCCTGCCCCCGGCCGGCACCGCGCCGTCGTCGTCGAGGGGTTCGGGCGTCTCGTGCAGGCTTCGCGGGCGATGGCAGGCGAACGCGGACGGCTTCACGGGGCTGAGACTATGCCGTCGCCCTCGGTGGGGACCCCCGGCCGCCGTCAGCGAACGGTCGTCGCGGAGCTCGGCCCGGGGCGATGACCCGCACGAGGTGGTAGGCCACCGAGGAGTGCACCCGGGTCGCCGCCATCACACCGATGTTCTCGGCGTACGTCGTGGTCGGGGAGCCGCCGACGGCCGAGGCGATGACGGTGCCGATGCCGTCCGCGGCGATCGCCCTGCCCATCATCGGGTCGAGGTCGCGGTGGGTCATCTCGGCCACCGCCTCGCGACGACCGGTGCCAGGTTGAGGCCGATCAGCATCACCACCGCACCCGTGACGACGGGCGGGAGCACCCGGTGCAGCACCCCGAACCCGAGGAGGTGGATCAGCACGCCGACCCCCGCCAGCACGAGTCCGGAGACCAGGATCGCGCCGGCGACGTCGGCCGAGTCTCCGCCCTGCGCGGTTCGCGGCGACACCGCCGACGAGGGACGCCGAGGTGCCGAGGGAGCTGGGCGCCGAAGCCCACGGTGCGTCCGTACGAGAAGCGCTCAACGGGCCCACCGACTCCCCAGGGGGCGGTGTCCTGCCCTCGAAGACCAGCTTCCAGCCTCGAGCCATCACGGGCCTCCTCGTTCGGGCGTCGGTCACCGAGAGGCGCTCGCCGTGGACCCCGCTCCGTCGTGCGCGGACCGGGCACCACGGTGCACCACCGGTGCGGACGACAGGTGAAGCCGCCCGGCGTACGCCACAGCCCGGTCACGACTTGAAAACGGCGCCCCTCCGAGGCACGCAAACAGGCGGTGAACGACGGGTCATCGGCTATGGTCAGCGCGTCGACCGCCGCTGTCAGGACAGCGCGATTGGGGGCTTGTAGGTGAACGGACTGTCTTTTTCAGACTATTTGTCGCAGAACCGTACGGACATCATCGTCCGCACCCAGCAGCACGCTCTGTTGTCGTTCTACTGCGTCGCCCTCGCGACCATCCTCGGCCTGCTGATCGCCATCTCGGTCTACCGCTCGAACATCAAGACGAACTTCACGGTCTCCACCGCCGCTGTGGTCTTCACTCTCCCCTCGGTCGCGCTCTTCGGCTTCCTGGTCTCGGTCGTGGGCTACGGCCTCGCGGCGGTGTTCCCCGTCGTGGTCGCCTACGCGATGCTGCCGATCATCCGCAACGGCATCGTCGGGCTCCAGTCCGCCGACCCCGCTGTGCTCGACGCTGCACGGGGCATGGGTGTCGGGTCGTTCCGGATGCTGTGGCAGATCCGGCTGCCGATCGCCTGGCCGGTGATCCTGGCGGGTGTGCGGGTCAGCGCCCAGCTCACCGTCGGCGTGGTCGCCATCGCCGCCTTCGTGACCCCGGTGGGTCTCGGCGAGTACGGCTACGACGCCCTGGACAACCTGGGATCGGTCAACACCAAGAGCGAGGCCATTGTCTGCATCATCTTCGTCGCCCTCGTCGCCCTGGTCTTCGACGCGGTCTTCGTCGTCATCCGCCGATTCACCACCCCGAGGGGGAGCCGTGCCTGAGAGCCCAGTGCAGACGACCGATGAGCACCAGCCTGCCCGGGGGGTCCCGATCGTCCTGAAGGACCTGACCAAGCACTACCCGGGTCAGGAGAAGGCCGCGGTCGACGCCATCAACATGCACATCCCGGCCGGGGAGATCGTCGCGATCGTCGGTCCGTCCGGATGCGGCAAGACCACGACGATGCGGATGATCAACCGCCTGATCGAGCCCACCTCGGGGGTGATCGAGATTGGTGGGGAGGACGTCACGAAGCTCGACGACGTCCAGCTGCGCCGTCGGATCGGCTACGTCATCCAGCAGATCGGCCTGATCCCGCACCTGTCGATCGCGGCCAACGTCGCCTTGGTCCCCAAGCTCCTGAAGTGGGACAAGAAGCGCACCCGGGACCGCGTCGACGAGATGCTCTCGGTGGTGGGGCTCGACCCGGAGCAGTATCGTCACCGCTATCCCCGACAGCTCTCCGGCGGCCAGCAGCAGCGGGTCGGGGTCGCCCGTGCGCTCGCCGCGGACCCGCCGATCATGCTGATGGACGAGCCGTTCGGAGCGGTCGACCCGATCACCCGCTCCCGCCTGCAGGAGACCCTGCGCAAGACGATCGTCTTCGTCACCCACGACTTCGACGAGGCGCTCAAGCTGGGCGACCGGATCGCGGTCCTGCGCGAGGGGTCGCAGATCGCGCAGTACGACACCCCCGAGCAGATCCTCGCCACCCCGGCCGACGAGTTCGTGGAGAGCTTCATCGGCGAGGGCGCGGCGCTCAAGCGGCTGCACTTCGAGCGGGTCGACTCCCTCGACCTGGGCGCCGAGCCCGACGCCCAGCCCTCGCGCGAGGTGGTCGACGTGTCGTCCACGCTGCACGCGGCGCTCGACCTGATGGTCGGCAAGGGACTGCGCTCGGTCACCGTCGCGAAGGACGGTCGACCCGTCGGGGTGGTCAGGATCGACGACATCCTGAGCCGGGTGCACACGACCGGCGACGCGGACCAGGTGGAGGCCTGATGGCCGAGACGACGACCGTGGCGCCGGCTGCCGCAGAGGTCGCCGCCACCTCGGCCTTCACAGCCGTCAAGCCCGGACAGCCGGTGCTGTCCGTGCGAGACCTGATCACCCCGTCGATGGTGGTGATCATCCTGCTCGGCCTCTACATCAACGTGCAGCAGCACAAGCCGCTCGACAGCATCGAGGCCAATGCCCTCAACCGGGACACGCTGATGAGCGCCACCTGGCAGCACGCGCGCGTGAGTGTGACGATCGCGATCCTCGTGGTGATCATCGCGGTGCCCCTCGGCATCATCGTCACCCGGCCGGCGACCCGACGGCTCGCACCGCTCGTGGTCGCCGTCGCCAACCTCGGCCAGGCGGCGCCCAGCCTGGGCCTCCTGGCCCTCTTCGGGTTCTACTTCATCGGCTTCTGGGCCGTCGCCCTGATCCTCACCGCATACGCCGCCCTCTCGGTGCTGCGCAACACCATCGTCGGGCTGCAGCAGGTCGACAAGGGGATGCTCGACGCGGCCCGTGGGATGGGCATGTCACCGCTCTCGATCCTGTTCCGGGTCGAGCTGCCCACCGCCGTGCCCATCATCGGGGCGGGGGTCCGCACCGCTCTCGTGCTGGCCGTCGGCACCGTGCCGCTCGGCTACGCCCTGGACGCCGGCGGCCTCGGCCTGCCGCTGTTCGGTGCGATCAAGACCAACCGGCCGCTGGTCATCTTGACGACCGCCATCATGATCGCGCTGCTCGCCCTGCTGCTGGACTGGCTGGGGGGCGTCCTCCAGCGCGCTGCCACGCCCCGAGGCATCCGATGAACGACCGACACCTCCCGCGCACCGCCATCATGCCCACCACGAAGGGGACACACCTATGACTCTGCCTACGACCTCGCCGATGACCTCGCCGATGACCAACCCGACGAAGAGGCCACGCCGCTGGGTCGTCGGCGCCGT